>JANLYK010000051.1:0-1825 GCA_031365595.1 Chloroflexota bacterium
ACCGCTCATGACGCGACCTACGTGGCCGACGTCGGCCAGAACCAGATGTGGCTCGCCCGCTACGCCGGGTTCCGCCATCCGAACACGCACGTGTCGTCGGGCGGGCTCGGGACGATGGGCTTCAGCGTTCCGGCGGCGATGGGCGCGGCCCTCGGCCGGCCGGATCGCGAGACGTGGGCGATCACCGGCGACGGCGGGTTCCAGATGACGAGCCAGGAGCTGATGACCCTGACCGCCGACAAGATCCCGGTGAAGATCGCCCTCCTCGACAACAAGAAGCTCGGGATGATCCGTCAGTGGCAGGAGATCATCTACGGCGGCAACTACCACTCAGCCCACCTGCCCGGGCCGGACTTCGCGAAGCTCGCCGACGCCTACGGGATCCCGGCCTTCCGGGCCCGGATGCCGGCCGAGGTCGACGACGCGATCCGGGCCGCCCAGGCGGTCGACGGGCCGGCTCTCGTCTGGTTCGAGATCGCCGAAGAGCAGAACGTCTTCCCGATGATGCCGGCGGGCAAGGGCCTGTCGGACCTGATCGAGAAGTGGGGAGGGGCGGACGAGTGAGCGAATCCCCGGGCGGATGGCCTGCGGAGGCCGCGCCTCAGCCTCCGACCTCGGAGAGCGAGTGCCGAGATGTCTGCTGATCCCTCATCCAACGGCCGGCCTGCGGCCGACGCCGCTCCGGCGCCCGCCCACACCGCGCCGCCGCCGGCCCGGGCGCTGCCCGGGGGCGGCGAGACACGCCGTCACACCCTGATCGCGATCGTCCTCGACAAGCCGGGCGTCCTGAACCGGGTGGCGTCTCTGATGCGGGCGCGTAACTTCAACATCGACTCGCTGGCCGTCAGCCGGACCGACCAGCCCGACGTCAGCCGGATGACAATCACCCTGCACGGTGATGACGTCGCGGTCGAGCAGGCCGCCAAGCAGCTCTATCGCCTCATCGACGTCCTGAAGGTCCAGGACGTGACCGCCGAGGCCGTGGTCGCCCAGGAGCTGGCGCTCGTGAAGGTCCGGGCGACCGACTCGAACCGGGGCGAGATCCTGAAGCTCGTCGAGCTGTCGAAGGGCCGGGTCGTCGACCTGGCCGGGGAGTCCGTCGTGGTCGAGGTGACGGGTCCGGAAGCCGAGATCGACGGCTTCGTCGCCCTCGTCCGCGGCTACGGGATCAAGGAGATCGTCCGGACCGGGTCCGTGGTGATGAGCAGGGGATCCAGTTCGATCGAGGAGGCAATCAAGCGATGACCGCGAGGATGTACTACGACAACGATGCCGACCCGTCCGCCCTCGAGGGGCAGACGGTCGCGATCATCGGCTACGGGTCGCAGGGCCATGCCCATGCCCGGAACCTCCACGAGTCGGGCGTCGACGTCGTCGTCGGCCTGAAGCCGGGGTCCAAGAGCCGCGCCCTCGCCGAGGAGGCGGGCCTCCGGGTGTCCGATGTCGCCGATGCCGTCAAGGCCGCCGACGTGATCATGATCGCGGTCCCGGACACGCTCCAGAAGTCGGTCTATGACGCCGAAATCGAGCCGTATCTGCGGCCCGGTCAGCTCCTGATGTTCGCCCACGGGTTCAACATTCGGTTCGGTCGGATCACGCCGCCCGACCACATCGACGTGGGGATGGTCGCCCCGAAGGGCCCGGGCCACCTGCTCCGCTCCGTCTACGAGGCGGGTGGCGGCGTACCGGCCCTGTTCGCGGTCGAGAACGACGCGTCCGGGACCGCCCGGGATCGCGTCCTGGCCTACGCCCGCGGGATCGGCTCGACCCGGGCCGGCATCCTCGAGACGACGTTCAAGGAGGAGACCGAGACCGACCTGTTCGG
>JANLYK010000055.1:0-6530 GCA_031365595.1 Chloroflexota bacterium
CCGTTCAACTTCCCGCTCAACCTGGCCGCCCACAAGGTCGCCCCGGCGATCGCGACCGGGAACCCGATCGTGCTGAAGCCGCCGTCCAAGGATCCGCTCACGATGCTGACCGTGGCCGAGATCATCGAGGAGGCAGGGGCCCCGGCGGGCAGCGTCAGCATCCTGCCGATGAGCCGCGAACTCGGCGACCGGATGGTCAGCGACGAGCGCTTCAAGCTCCTGACGTTCACCGGCTCGCCATCGGTCGGCTGGCGGATGAAGGAGCGGGCCGGCAAGAAGAAGGTCGTCCTCGAGCTCGGCGGCAACGCCGGCGTCATAGACGACAAGACCGCCGATCTCGACTGGGCCGTGAAGCGCTGCCTGACGGGGGCGTTCGCGTACGCCGGCCAGGTCTGCATCAGCGTCCAGCGGATGTTCATCCACGAGGACATCTGGGACGCGTTCATGACGAAGTTCGTCGCCGGCGCCAAGGCGCTCAAGGTCGGCGACCCGCTCGATCCCCAGACCGATGTCGGGCCGATGGTCGACCAGAACGCGGCGTCGCGGACCCAGCGCTGGGTCGACGAGGCGCTGGCGGCCGGCGGCAAGGCGCTCGCCGGCGGCAAGGCTAACGGGAACTTCTTCCCGCCGACGATCCTGACCGACGTCCCGATGACCGCCCAGGTCTGCTCGAACGAGGCCTTCGCCCCGCTCGTCGTGGCCTTCCCGTTCCGCGACATCGACGAGGCCATCCGCCAGGTCAACGACTCGATGTTCGGGCTCCAGACCGGCGTCTTCACCAATGACCTCGGCGCGGCCTGGCGGTCCTTCAACGACCTCGAGGTCGGCGGCGTCATCGTCAACGACGTCCCGACCTACCGGACCGACCACATGCCGTACGGCGGCGTCAAGGACTCCGGGCTGGGCCGCGAGGGCCTGCGCTGGGCGATCGAGGACATGACGGAGCTCCGGATCATGGTCCTCGCCTGGCCGAGCTGATCGGCAAGCGTCCGGCTCGAGCCGGAGCCACCCATCCCTCAGCAAACCCATTGACGCAATCAGGTGGCAGGCGCAGGCTGGCCAACTGGAGCCAAGGGCTCGGCCTCTCCCGCATCGATGGCCCCGATGGGGTCCGTGGGTCAGTCCGACCTCTTCCACCAGAGTCAGGCGCTTTGTCGCCAGCTCTCGGTCGACGGCGTCTGCCATCCGCATGGATCTGCGGATGCGATGGAGAAAGAGGTCGACATGGATCTGCCTCAGGGCCGCCCCAGCGCGGCGCCCGAACTCCCGACGATGGCGGATCACCCGCGGATCAGCCGCCGGACGGCCATCGGCGGTGGCCTCGCCGGGCTCGCCGGCCTGGGAGGGCTGATGCTCTTCCCGGGCCAGATCATGGCCAAGGCCGCGCCGCCCGCCGGCTCCTTCGTGGTCCTGTTGAAGGGCCTCTACGCTCCCGTCGTGAAGGGTCCCGACCTCGGTCTGTCCACCGTGGACCTCGATGACGGCTCCTACTCGACCGTGGCGATCTACCCCGTCAGCGGGACTCCCGGAAACACACATCCGGGCAAGGCGATTGGCAGGTTCTTCGTCCAGTTCGAAGGGGACCTGTGCGCCTACCACATCCCCGGTGGCTCGATCGCCATGCAGTTCACCGGCGAGAACGACATCACCTTCGTCGACGACGGCGCCGGCGGACAGTTCCTCGAGGGCTCCTTCGAGTTGACGGTTCTCGAGGCGACCGGCGTCTATCGCCCGTTCGTCGGAGGCCACAACCACATGGTGGACCGATTGCACTTCCTGGCGCCGGGTGACGGATCCGGCGGCTTCGAGGAGTATTGCTTCTGCTTCGTGAGCGCTCCGTAACCGCGAGCACCTACGGAGCCGGGGGCAGGCCGGTGGGCGGCCGCGCCGTGCGCCTGCCGCGCCGTGCGCCTGGTCACCCGATCCGGGTGGGGGTCCCAGGTCGTGCGCCGGGACGACAACGACAGCACGACGTTCGGGGTCACCTGGATCCAGAACGAAGTCGCGACGCTCGTCCGGGTCCGGGACGCCGATGGCATCTTTCTCCACCGGGCCCGCTTGACCAGACTGCGTGATGACGCCTAGTATCTCGATCATGCTAAGCGTCAAGGTGAGTACTAAATTCCAGATCGCGGTACCCAGCGAAGCACGGAGACGCTTGGGGATTGTCGCGGGCGACCGGTTGACGGTGGTGATCGAGGAAAACGAACTCGTTCTCCGGAAACGCCCTGCGAAGGCATCCGAACGTCTGTGGGGCCTCGGTCGAGGCCTGTACGGGCCGGACCCCGTTGCATTTGTCCGATCGGTGAGGGATGAGCTGGAGGCGAACCTCGATGAACGGGAAACCATGGTCCGTCGCAAGCCTGATGCAGGTCCACCGCAAGATCGCGATTGATTCGAACGTCCTGATCTATGTCCTCGACGGCCACGAGCGGTTCGGCCGGCAGGCAGCCGCGGTGATCGACTCGATGGATGGCAGCGGCGTCACTGGCTCAATGGCGACCTTCGGCGAGATGGAGGTGCTGGCGGGCCATGCACGTGATGGTGACGCGGCGCGATTCGAGCGCGTAGCGGACGAAATCCGGTCCATCGGGCTGGAACTGGTTCCGCTCGATTCGAGCGTCGCCGCGGATGCTGCGTGGCTCCGTGGAGCCGGTGGCCTGAAACCGGGCGACGCCATCCACGTCGCCAGCGCGAAGAGCGCCGGCGCGACGGTCATCGTGACCAATGACGACCGGATTCGTCCGCGCCAGGGTCTCGATGTCGCGTACCTCGTCGATCTCGAGGTGGCTGACGAGCAGGCCTGACGTCGCGGCGTCGCGCGAACCGGGACGGTCGGGTCGGTGGTGCAGCTGGCGGGTCATCCTCGGGGCGTGGACCTGACGCTCGCGGACGCCCAGCTCGACCTCCAGGCGCGCGCGCGTGGCTACGTGGTCGACCACCTCCAGCCGATCGAGGCCGAGTTCGAGCGGGCTGGAGGTCGGCTCTCGACGCCGACCCGCGACGCCCTGAAGCGCGCCGCCATCGACGCCGGCCTGCAGGGCGGCTCGTTCCCGCGTGAGCTTGGCGGCCAGGGCTGGACGGTCCTCGAGCAGGTGATTGTCCACGAGCAGCTCGGCCAGGCGACCGGCGGGCTCTGGTCGTTCATCCCGGGCGCCTACAACGCGCTGATCCACGCCGACGAGGCGCAGCGCCGGCGCTATCTCGAGCCGAGCATGCGCGGCGAACGCTTCGGGAGCTACGCGATCACCGAGCCGAACGCGGGCTCCGACGCCCGCACCCTCGAAGCCACCGCGGTCCGCGACGCGGCCACCGGCGACTACGTTCTGAACGGCGAGAAGTGGTTCGTGACCGGGCCGCCCGACGAGACCGACTTCATGATCTTCCATTGCCTCGTGGCGGGTGCCGAGTCGGAGCCACAGCCGACGCTGTTTCTCATCGACTACGACACGCCCGGCCTGACGATGAAGCACGACCCCGACTACACCCACACGTTCGCGGACCGGCACCCGCAGTTTCTGCTCGAGGACGTCCGGGTGCCGGCGTCGGCGATCCTCGGCGGGATCGGCCGGGCCGACGAGCTCACGAACGAGTGGTTCGTCGAGGAGCGGATCCACATCGGCGCACGCTGCGCCGGCGCGATGGAGCGGCTCCTGACGCTGGCGGTCGAATGGGCTACGGCCCGCGTCCAGTTCGGCCAGCGGATCTACGACTTCCAGGGCGTCTCGTTTCCGCTCGCCGACTCGGCCGCCGACGCCGCGGCGGCCCGGCTCCTGACCCGGGAGGCCGCCGCGCTCGCCGACTCAGGCGCCGAGCCCAAGGTCGTCCACGCCAAGGCTTCGCTAGCGAAACTGTTCGCGTCGGAGGCGGCGTGGCGCTGCGCCGACCGCGTCGTCCAGGTGTTCGGCGGGCGCGGCTACATGCGCGAGTTCCCGGCCGAACGCTACCTGCGCGAGCTCCGGGTCGACCGGATCTGGGAAGGAACCTCGGAGATCCAGCGGATGATCGTGGCCCGAGCACTCGAGAAGCGTGGCGTCGGGCGGGTCGTCGGATGAGCGTCGAGGCCTCATCGGCAACGACCGCCGGGCCACTTGCCCCGCCGGCGATCGACCTTCGCCCGCTCTTCGCGCCGCGTTCGATCGCGGTCGTCGGCGCCTCGGCCCGGGGCGGGATCGCGAAGACGGTCCGCGACAACCTTCGCGTCCTCGGCTCGGAGACGCGCTGCCACTTCGTCAACCCGCGCTACGACGAGCTCGACGGCCAGCCGTGCTACCCATCGCTCGCGGAGCTGCCCGAGATCCCGGACACGGTCGTCGTCGCGGTCAACCCATTGCGGGCCGCCGCGGTCGTCGCCGACGCGGCCGCGGCCGGCGTCCGGGCTGTGATCGTCCCGGGCGGGGGTGTCGTCGAGGGCGGCGCTGGGGCGGCCCGGATGCAAGGCGAGGTCCGCGAGCTCGCGATCCGCCACGGGATCGCACTCCTGGGCCCCAATTGCATGGGCCTGCTCGACCTGACCACCAACTCCGCGACCTACATCGGCGACATCAACCCGTGGCTGCCCCGCGGTGGCGTGGCCGGCATCGCCCAGTCGGGGTCGGTCACCGACGCGTTCATCCACTCGGGCAACCGGATCGGCTTCTCGCGGATCATCGGCTGCGGCAGCGAGGTCGTCCTCGACGTCTGCGACTTCCTTGCTCACGAGATCGATTCCGACGAGACGGAGGCCGTCATCCTGTTCGTCGAGGGCTTCAAGCGGCCCGAGCGATTCCTCGCCCTCGCCGACCGAGCCCTTGAGCTCGGCAAGCCGATCATGGCCGTCAAGGTCGGGCGCAGCCGGCAGGCCCAGGCCGCGGCCGTCGCGCATTCGGGATCGCTGGCCGGCGAGGCGCGCGCGACCGATGCCGCCCTCGCGGCGGCCGGAGTGATCGTCTGCGACGACCTGGACTCCCTGCTCGAGACGGCCGAGCTCGTCGCCGGCTGCCGCCGGATGGGTCGCCGGGTAGGGCGGGGGAGGACCGGCGTCGTGACGGTCTCGACCGGCGAGGCGTCGTTGATCGCCGATCAGGCGCCGCGGACCGGGATCGACCTGCCGGACGTACCCGCGGCGGCTCGCGATCGACTCCTCGCCGACCTGCCGACCCTCGGCTACATCGGCAATCCGCTGGACCCGTGGGGCGCGACGGATCCCGCGACGGGCTACGGGGCGGCGTTCGGGGCATTCGCTGCCAGCGGCGCTTACGACGTGCTGGCCCTCGTCCACGACTTCCCGTATCGCTCCCTGCCCGCCGAGGTCGAGACCGCGCTGGAAGTGGTGGCGCCGTTGATCGCCGAGACCACCGATCGGTCGGAGATCCTGCCCGTGTTCGTGTCGCTGACGTCCGGCGAGCCGACTCCCGAGATCGTGGACGCGCTGCGCGCTGCGGGCGGGATTCCGGTCCTGCGCGGCGCGCTCGAGGCGTTCGGGGCCATCGCGGCGGTCGCCCGCTGGGAGGGACGCCACGATCGACGTCGCGAACGGGGTCCGGCCCGTCCGGACTGGCCGGCCCTGGCTGCCGACCGGACCGTCCTTGGTCACGATCCGTCCGTCGCGAGCCTGCTCCAAACGGACGCCGCGGACCCCGGCACCATGCGCTCAGGATCCGCGGACTGCACACACGCACTTCCCGAGGCGGAGAGCCTCGCCCGGCTGGCAAGTGCGGCCATTCCCGTCGTGGCAGCCCTGAACGCTCCTGACGCCGACGCGGCCGTCGGGGCCGCCCGTGGGATCGGCTTTCCGGTGGTCCTCAAGATCGACGCCGTCGGCCTCGCCCACAAGTCCGACATCGGTGGCGTCCGGCCCGGCCTGGCGGACGACAACTCCGTCCGGATCGCGGCCACGGAACTCCTGGCCCTCGCACTGCCCGCCGGGGCCGTCCAGCGCGGCCTCCTCGTGAGCCGCCAGCTCGTCGGCCCGGAGCTCATCCTCGGCGGCCGGCGCGATCCGACATTCGGGCCAATCGTCGTCGTCGGGCTCGGAGGGATCCTGGCCGAGGTCCTCGATGACGTCGTCATCCGCCTCGCCCCAGTCGCCGCGGACGAGGCGGCGACGATGCTCGACGAGCTGCGCGGGGTGGCGATCCTCGACGGCGCCCGCGGCCGACCGGCGATCGATCGAGCGTCCGTCGTCGCCGCCATCGTCGCGCTGGGCGATCTCCTGGTCGCAGATCCGTCGATCCTCGAGGTGGATTGCAACCCGCTGATCTCCGGACCGCGTGGGACCGCCGCAGTGGACGCCCTGGTTGTCGAGGTGGCTCCGTGACGGACGCCGAGCCGGTCCTTCTCCGCGATCCGACGAGCTGGGGTGTCCGACTCGTCCTGAACCGCCCGGCCAAGCTCAACGCGATCAGCGCCGAGCTGCGCGAAGCGCTGACCGCGGCGATCGCCTCCGCCACCGCGGACGAGGCGGTCCGGGTCATCGTGATCGCCGGTGCGGGACGGGCGTTCTGCTCCGGCTATGACCTGTCCGAGGCTGCTCCGGAGACCGCGTGGGA
>JANLYK010000100.1:0-4200 GCA_031365595.1 Chloroflexota bacterium
CTCGTAGCGATGGTTGACCGCCAGCTCCAGCTTGACCCGCGAGCCGGGCTTCGTCCGGTCGAGCGGCACCCGGGCCAGGGCGATGTGGCGCTGGAGCATCGGCGAGTACATCAGGCTCGTCGCGTACCCGAGCTGGGTCCCGCCATCGTCGTACACGTAGTACTCGTCCTGGATCGGGGTGTGGTCCTTGGGCGGGATCAGGCCCGCCTCGTCGTAGTGGCGATCGTAGTCCTGCCAGTCGAGGACGAGGCCGGTCAGCTTCCAGCGCGAGGACTTGTCACGAAGCTCGCGCTCGAGGGCGGCCCGGCCCACGAATGTCCGATCGTCGGCGGCGAGGTCCCTGACCATCCAGCCAAGTCCGAGCTCGACGAGGGTCGAGCGGTTGGCGTCGGTCCACGCGAATCGGCTGGAGCCGAAGTCGACATCCAGGAGGAGCAGCCCGGCCTCGATCCGGGCCATGTACAGGGCGATCATCCCGAACGGGATCACGCCGCGCCCGGCCGAGGCCTCGGCCACGGCATCCCAGACGGCCACGGCCTTGTCGGCCGGGATCCAGAGCTCGTACCCGAGGTCGCCCGTATAGCCGGTCCGCGAGATCGTGACGTTCGCGCCTGCGATCGTCGCCGACGCGAGGCCGAAGTACGGCAGGTCGCAAACCTGGGGCGCCAGCGACCCGAGGATGTCGCGCGACTTCGGGCCCTGGATCGAGAGGACCGCCGACGCCTCGCTGACGTCCTCGATCGTCACCCGATGGCGGCCGATGAAGGCCGTGAAGTACGCCTGATTCGGCTCCGCGCAGGTCAGGAGGTAGTCGTCGGCGGCGATCCGGAAGATCACCCCATCCTCGACGACGAAGCCGCGGTCGTCGAGCCAAGCGGTGTACTGGCCGTGACCGACAGCGCAGGTCCGGATGTCGCGCGCGAGGACGCCGGCCAGGAACGCCTCCGCGCCGGGACCGTGGACCCGGTACTTGTACAGCGGCGACGAGTCGAAGAGCCCGGCGCTGTTGCGGATCGCGAAGTACTCGAACTTCTCGGACAGCTGGTATTTCTGGGCGACGAGGTATCCCGACCAGTGCTCCCAGAGACCCGCGGTGTTGGCCGCGCTCGTCCGATCGTGGAACGGTGTCGTGCGGATCATGAGCCCTCGCTGTCGTCGGCGGCTGTCGTCCGGTCGGTCGCGCGCCCGCCTCGATGTGGTCGCGCCGCATCCGCTGGACGGCCGGCTGACGGTCGCGCATCCACGACCTGTCGCGCCGGTCCGTCCCGCAGGATGAACCGGCCGTCTCATCTCGCGCACCCACCGATCGCCGTCGGGGACGACCGTGGTCCGGTCGTCGGGCGGCGATTCGGCTGACGGTTCCGCACGGATCGGCTGGATGCCTATCCTGTGGCGTGGCCCTCTTCCAGATCGACGACCCCGGAACGCTGAACCGCCCGGCGCTGGTCGTCGCCCTCGACGGCTGGGTCGATGCCGGAAGTGCCGCCACGACGGCCGCCGCGCTCATCTCCGCCGGCGGCCGAACCGTCGTGACGTTCGACGCCGATCGCCTCTTTGACTATCGCGCCCGCCGCCCTACCCTCGAGATCCAGGACGGGCGCCTGGCGGACCTGTCGTGGCCGGACTTCGAGATCGTGCTCGTCCGCCTCGATGGGCGCGACGTCCTCGTTCTGACCGGGCCTGAGCCGGACTCCCGCTGGCGGCGCCTTGCCGACGCCGTCGTCGAGGCGGCCCGCGCCCTCGGCGTCGAGCAGTGGATCACGATCGGGGCGATCCCGGCCGCCGTTCCTCACACGCGGCCGGTTCCGATCCTCGGCACGGCGTCCGCGCCGGGCCTGCTCCGGGGCGACATCCGGCCGGGCCCTGCCGGCCTGCTGCGCGTCCCCGGCGCTCTCGTCAGCGTGCTCGAGATGCGCGCGGCCGAGGCGGGCATCGAGGCGGTCGGCTACTTCGCCCAGGTCCCGCACTACGTCACCGGCCCGTACGCCCCGGCGGCGCTGGCCCTCCATCGCGCGGTCGCCCGCCATCTCGATCTCGAGCTGGATCCGGGCCCGCTCGGCGAGGAGGCCGTCCAGCTCCGGACCCGGCTCGACACGGCGACGTCGGTCGACGACAACACGCGGGGCTACGTCGAGCGGCTCGAGGCGATGGTCGACGAGGAGCGCTTGCCCGCGGGCGACGACCTGATCTCGGAGATCGAACAGTTCCTGCGCGACCAGGGCAGCGAGGGCCGCCCCCGATCATGAGCGGCTGGCGATCCGGCTCGGGGTCGCACGGTCTCGCGATCGAAGCGACGGACTGGTCGCCGTCTCGACGAGCCATGTCGCCGCGGGACCGTGCCTTCTTCGCGGTCGCGGTGGTCGCGTCAATCGGTCTCATCGCGGTCGTGTGGGTTGCGCGCGAGAGCCATCGCCCGCCCCACCGCACGCTCCCGCCGGCGCTCCGGTCCTCGGTCGTGCTCGTCCCGGTCGGCGACGTGCCGCGTGATCGGGTCTCTGATCTCGCACGGGACTACAGCGCGGAGTACGGGCTGTCGGTGACGCTGGCCGAGCGGGTCGCGCTGCCACCGGCCGCGCTCGATCCCGCGCGCGGCCAGTACGTCTCCCAGGACCTGATCGCGGCGGTCGTAGCCGCTCGCCCCGACGCGGTGGCGGCCGGGAGCGTCGTGATCGGGCTGACGGCCGCGGACATCTACGTTCGCGGCGTCGACTGGAACTGGGCGTTCGCCCAGCGCCAGGCGGGGCAGTTTGCCGTGGTCTCGCTGGCCCGGATGCCCAGCGGTCGATACGACAACCAGGCGATGTCGTTCCGCAAGATGCTGACCCGCCAGATCGGCTTCCTGTGCTATGGACTGCCACCGTCCGACGACCCGTACGACGTCCTCTATCGCGTCATCCTCGGCATCGACGACCTCCGCCGGATCTTCGACCACCTCTGACCACGATACTGGACATGTCTTGTCAGGATTCGCTACCCTGACCGACGATGCGTGCGTCTCGCCTCGTCTCGCTCCTGCTCCTCCTCCAGTCGCGCGGTGGCCAGACGGCGGCGGAGCTGGCCCGCGAGCTCGAGGTCTCTGTCCGGACGATTCACCGCGACGTCGATGCGCTGAGCGCGTCGGGCGTCCCGATCTACGCCGACCGCGGGCCGCACGGCGGAATCCGCCTGGTCGACGGCTACCGGACCCGCCTGACCGGGATGACCGCCGACGAGGCTGAGGCCCTGTTCCTGTCGGGCCTGCCGGGCCCGGCCGCCGAGCTGGGGCTCGGGACGGTCGTGGCCGCGGCACAGTTGAAGGTCCTCGCGTCGCTGCCGGTGGAGCTCCGGGCGCGCGCGTCGCGCCTCGTCGAGCGGTTTCACCTCGACGCAGCCGCCTGGTATCACGCCGACGAGCCGGTGCCATTGCTCGGCTCGCTGTCCGAGGCGGTCTGGGAGAGCCGGCGGATCGAGATCGGCTACGACCGCGGCGACAAGACCGTCGATCGGGTCCTCGAGCCGCTCGGGGTCGTTCTGAAGGCCGGCGTGTGGTACCTCGTCGCGGCAGCCGACGGCCAGGCCCGCACGTATCGAGCATCGCGGGTGACCCGGGTGACCGCGCTGGACGAGCCCTTCGAGCGCCCGGCCGGCTTCGACCTCGCCGCGTTCTGGGCGGAGTCGTCCGCCGCGTACGAACGGGACACGCCCCGGATCGTGGTGGTCCTGCGCATCGCCGGTCATCGGCTGGCGCGTCTCCATGGCGTGATCTCGGACCGGCCGTTCGACACGCTCGAACGTCTCGATCGGCCCGATCCCGACGGCTGGCTCCACGTCCGGGTCACGCTCGACTGGCCGAACGAGGTGGTCAGCCAGATCCTCGCGGTCGGACCGGACTGCGAGCTCCTCGAGCCGGTCGAGCTGCGCGAGAAGATCGCCGCCCAGGCGCGGCGAGTTGCCGCCCACTACGAAGCGGGTTCGGCCGCGCCGCACGACGCCGTTGCACAGCCCGGGCCGGCGACGCAGCCGGTCACCGGCTAGGCCGGGATCCCGGCCGATCCGTCGCACGGCGCCGGGCGCGTGACCGACCCACCGGGGATCAGGCCCCCGTTCGTCGGCCGGGTCCGGGTCGATCGAACCACGACCGGACCGGCCGCCGCGACTGCCTCGTCGTCAGGCGCGAGCAGCCGTCGATCGTGGGCGGCGCGCTCCATGTCACGGATCCGA
>JANLYK010000121.1:0-4977 GCA_031365595.1 Chloroflexota bacterium
CGAGCTCGATTCGGCCCTCGTCGCCCTCCTCGATCATGCCCGCCTGATGTTCCGTGCGGAGCGGGCCGAGGTGCTGATCCACCCACGGGTCGAGGGCGATGACGCGCTGCGAACGACGAGCGTGGAGAACCAGCCGGCGACGGCCATGGTCCCGGTGCCGTTCTCGCCGAGCGACCCGATCGAGCGCCGGATCGTGACCGAGGCGCATGCATTCTTTTTCCACCCGTCACCGCTCGAGCACGATCGTGCCGGACTCCGTCAGGCCATGATCGCGCCGCTTCGCGGTGAGTCCGGGGTGATCGGCTCGCTCCTCATCGGCAACCGCCTGACCGAGGGAACCGCGTTCACAGACGAGGACCTGCGACTGCTCGAAACGCTGGCGAATCACGCGGCCATCGCGCTGGAGAACGGCCAGCTCGAGCAGTCACTCGCCGAACTTTCGCGCTTGAAGGAGCAGCTCCGCTACCAGGCGTTCCACGACCCCCTCACGAGCCTTGCCAATCGGACCTTGTTCCTCGATCAGGTCGACGAGCACATCGCAACCATCGCCGATGGGCTGCGACCGGTCGTTCTGTTCATTGATCTCGACGGCTTCAAGGTCGTCAACGACACGCTCGGCCATGCCGCGGGGGATCACCTCCTGGTGGCCGTCGCCGAACGCATCCGCGGCCTGATCCGGGCCGAGGACGTGGCGGCCCGCCTGGGCGGCGACGAGTTCGCGCTCCTTCTCCAGGATTCGCCGGACCTGGAGCGAAGCGTCGCGGTGTGCCGGCGCCTCCTGGAGTCGCTCCGGGTCCCGCTCCAGATCGACGGTCAGGAGATTGCCATCTCGGCCAGCATCGGCATGGCGGCTTCCGGGCCGAGTGGCGACCGAGCGGATGACCTGTTGCGGAACGCGGACGTGGCGATGTACACGGCCAAGGCCGACGGCCGCAATCGATATGCGGTCTTCGAGCCGACGATGCATGCCTCGCTCGTCGAGCGCCATGCCCTGGGCGCCGAGCTTTCGAAGAGCGTCGGACGCGGAGAGCTGCTTCTCCATTATCAGCCGATCATGGCCCTCGACACGGGCAACCTCTTTGGGGTCGAAGCGCTGGTTCGGTGGCGTCACTCCACCCGCGGGATCATCGGGCCGGACGAGTTCATTCCCCTCGCCCAGGAGAACGGGACGATCCTGGCCCTTGGCCGCTGGGTCCTGCTGGAGAGTTGTCGCGAGGCCGCAGGCTGGCGGCGCGATCGCGCCATCGACCGCCTGGTCCTCACGGTCAACCTGTCCGCCGCGCAACTCCAGCAGGTGGACTTCGTTGACGACCTGTGCTCGATCCTCGACGAAACGGGGTTTCCGGCCGAGGACCTCGTGCTGGAGCTGACCGAGACGGCGATGTTCCACGATACGCAGACGACGATCGCCCGGTTGGAGACGCTTCGGGCGCTCGGGATCCGGATTGCCATCGACGACTTCGGGACTGGCTATTCATCGCTGGCCTATCTGCGGCGCTTCCAGGTCGACATCCTGAAGATCGCCCGCGAGTTCGTCGGGACGGGCGTACCGGACAGCGACGACTGGGTCTTCGCCCGGGCGATGGTCGCACTCGGTCAAGCCCTGAACCTGCGGATCATCGCCGAAGGCATCGAGGAGGTCGGCCAACTCGACCAACTGCGTGAAATGGGCTGCGAGTTCGGACAGGGCTACTACTTCGCCCGACCTACCGACGGCCCGACCATGGCCGCGGCGTTTCTTCCGGCGTTGATCCCGCGGGAACCGGCGGGCGGGCGCCATTCGATCGTCGGCGACCAACTGTCCGGTAGTCGGGCGGTCGTCGTCGCAACAGCCCACGAGGCAACCTAGCCCGCGCGGCGCGGACATCCTGGAGCGTGACGATGTTCATCCTGTATTCGCTGATCCTCGGCTTGATCATCGGCTTGATCCTCGGCGGTCGCCCGCTTGCCCTTGGCGAGCTGCGGATCCGCTGGGCCCCCCTGATCGTTGTCGGGTTCGCCACCCAGATCGTCCTCTTCTCGGACGCCGTCGCGGCCCGGGTGGGAGACCTGGGGCCGGCCCTGTACGTCGGGTCGACACTCATGGTCGGGATCGCCGTCCTGCGCAACATCAGCATTCCCGGGATCCCGCTCGTCCTGCTCGGCGCAGCCAGCAACATGGTCGCGATCCTCGCCAACGGCGGGTTCATGCCGACCGCGCCCGGTGCCGCGACCGCCCTCGGCAAGAGCGCGCCCGTCATCTATTCCAACAGCGCATTCGTCGCCAGGCCAGCATTCGAGCCATTGACAGACCTCTTTGCCCTGCCGTCCTGGGTGCCGTTCGCCAACGTGTTCAGCATCGGTGACGTCCTGATCGGGATCGGCGTCGTCGTCCTGATCGCAACCACGATG
The DNA here is from genome assembly GCA_031365595.1 of Chloroflexota bacterium. Taxonomy (GTDB): domain Bacteria; phylum Chloroflexota; class Limnocylindria; order Limnocylindrales; family CSP1-4; genus CF-46. Next base: position 2,392 of record JANLYK010000121.1, read on the forward strand.
CGCCGGTCTCCGCGCCGGTCGGCGCGCGTGGTCCGCGCGGATCGACAGCCAGCCGGCTGACCGAGCGAAGCGCGGGGTGGCGCGCCGACGCCCGGTGCGTCCGGGCAATGACCCTCCCAGCCTGTCGGACCGGGACTCATGGGGGATTGGGTCGTGGCTTCGTTGACCCGATCGTGGGACCTGAGGACGAACGCTCCTCCGTCGGTCCATCGTCCAGGGCAAACCCGTCGTGAGGCGGGGACGCAAAGCCAGGGATCTTCTCGCGAAGACCGCCCGGCCGCCGATCACTGACGCACCAGCAGACTCGTAAGGAGTCAATTGTGAAGACGATCCTGGCGCGCTTCACCGGGGCGATGGCGCTTCTCGCGTCGATGGCTCTCACCCTCGGCGCCGGCATGCGCTGGAGCTGATCAGATGACGCGGATGTTGAAGGCTCAGGCCTTTCGTACGCTGATGGTCCTCTCCGCACTTGCCAGCTCCGCTCTCGTGCTCGAGGCGGGACAGCGCTGGAAGTGAGATCCCGGCCCGCATCTGCAGGCCGCGCTCAAGACCGCCGGGTAACCGGCGGTCTTTTGCTGTCCCCCGACCCGCGCAGTCAGGTAGCGGTCCACGAGCCGACCGCCCCTCCTCACTGACGGCGGCGCCGCGTGGCGCCGCGCAGCACGCCGAGGCCTGTTGCTCCGGCACACTGTCGGTCCCCAGCCGCGAGATGTGGGGCCGGCCCCGGCGCTTGGAGTGAGGCCTCGATGCTCATCCTCTACTCGATCCCGATCGGGCTCCTGGTCGGACGGCTTCTCGGTGGCCGCATCGAGCGCCTCGGCGCGATCCGTTTCCGGCTCGCGCCGCTGGCAGTGGCCGTGCTGCTCCTCCAGCTCGCCCTGTTCTCGCCCATGTCGGACGGCCTGCCCGAGGTCGTCGGGCGCTGGGTGTACGTCATTTCGACCGGTCTCGTCATGGTCGTGGTCGTCGCCAATCGAGGCTTGCCCGGGCTGCCCCTCGTCGTGCTCGGTGCCGCCTCGAACCTGGCCGCGATCGTGGCCAACGGCGGGGCGATGCCGGCCAGCGCGTCGGCGCTGGCGGCGGTCGGCCTCGGGGTTGACGGCAATACGAACAGCGTCCTCCTCGAGCGACCGATCCTCGAGCCCCTGACCGATGTCTTCGCGACCCCGCGCTGGCTGCCCCTCGCCAACGTGTTCAGCATCGGCGACGTCCTGATCGGGGCCGGCGTCGTCGTGGCGGTTGCCGTCGTGATGCGCCGAGGGCCGGTGGCGGAGCGCGGCGAGGGGCGTTCGGTCGGACCTGCCTGAGGGGTTCGCGCGCGAGGCGGCGGCCGGTCGCGACCAGCGATCGCGCGGTGCGGCCACGCACCTCCGACGGTCGGATGGGCCGAGTGGTACTCCCGTGCCATGTTCGGCCCTGCCTGCGGACGCCACTGTCAGGCGTGAGGACGCCCGTCCTCCGTTGATGCACACCGTCCAGGGCAAACCCGTCGTGAGGCGGGGACGCAACGCCAGGGATCTCCGCGGGAGACCGCCAGGCCGCCGGAGCCGCGATGCGACGGACTCAAGGAGTCGAATTTCGATGAAAACGAAACTGGCGTTCTTCAAGGGCCAGTCCTTCCGGGCCCTGCTCGCCCTCTCCGCACTCGCCAGCTCGGCGCTGGTCCTCGAGGCTGCACAGCGCTGGAAGTAATCGAAGCCGGCGTCCGCGACGCCAGCCGGGGGGCCGGGACCGTCGGGCGACCGACGGTCTCGCGGTATCCGGGACTCCGCTGACGGGACCGCCGCGCGTCTGCGAGCTCGCCTGCGGCCGGCCCACCGAGGTCCAAGGATGAGCTCCGCGACTCCATTGGCTCGAGGTGGTTGCATGATCATCGAGCGACTCGTAGACTGCGCGGACCACCCGGGTCGGCCGGGTCTGAATCGGGAGAACGCTTCCTTGGGTCTGTTCGATGGCCGGAACCGACGTCACGTCGCGATCGCGATCCGTGCGGATGGCCGTCGTGTGCAGATCCCGCTGAACGACTCAGGAATGGCGGACAGCTCGCTCCTCGGTCTTCTTCGCTCCCTCGTGGTCGGGCTTGAGAGCCTTCTCGGGCTTCTCATTACCGGCTCCCGGCGGGAGAACGGAGGCAACCGGAGGAACGGGCGCTGAGGCGCAACGAACCACCGAGAACCGAAGGGACCCTCGCCGGGTGGCGAGGGTTTTTTGATGTCATCAACAGGTCGACGGTCCCGGCGAGGGCACGGGAGGAACGGCGCGGGGCGTCGATCCGGACCAGCGTCGACGCAGTCGAGAGGGCAGGCACAGAGCGATGACGATGACGAAGGGGTCGAGCGGCCGGCCGCCGAGTCCGACCGTGGGCGCGGCCGAGCCCGCCCGACGGAGCCACGTCCCGAGCGACGGCACGGCCAACGCGCGGGCGGTCGAGGCGGCTCGCCGGGCGATGCTCGACGACGCCCGGCCACGGAACCGGACCCGGATCGGCGCCGACGTCGTGTGCGAGGCGCTGCTCCTCCAGGGCGTCGATGTCTTCTTCTCGTATCCGGGCGGCGTGATCCTGCCGCTCTACGACGTCCTCGGCGA
>JANLYK010000130.1:0-2532 GCA_031365595.1 Chloroflexota bacterium
AGTCGCTGCGAGCGAGCGCGGCCGTCACTTCTGTCCACCGTTCAGCGACCCGATTGGGTTACGGAGCGGACTCCACTCCCTCTAGAGTGACCACCACTTCGCAACGGTTCTGTCCGGCGACTTGAGGAGCACTGGACCCCATCGGGCGCCGATCGCGGCGCAATCGTGCGTGAGTGCGACTCCTCTGGCTCAGCGCGCGGCCCGCGCCACGTCCGGCGGCGGGTCGAGATGAACCACGATCGCCCGGAGAGCGCCACAAACGTGACCACATCCCCCGGAGCCCGCGTCGTCACGTTCGGTGAGATCATGCTGCGCCTTGCGGCGCCGGACGGGACGCGATTGGCAGGGGCACGAAGCTTCGACGCCACGTTTGGCGGCGGGGAAGCCAACGTCGCGGCATCACTTGCCGGCTTCGGCCGGCCGGCCGCGTTCGTCTCCCGAGTACCGACCAACGATCTCGGCGAGTCTGCCGTGCGCTCCCTGAGGAGCCAGGGAGTCGACACAGCGGGCGTGGGCACCGGGCCAGGCCGTCTCGGCGTCTACTTCCTCGAACAGGGCGCGTCGCAACGGGCCAGTCGAGTGCTCTACGACCGCTCCGACTCGTGCATCGCCACGGCGGCGCCGGACAGTTATGAATGGAAGCGTCTCCTCGAGGGCGCCGCCTGGTTTCACACGACCGGTATCACTCCTGCCCTCTCGGCGGCCGCGGCGGACGCCTCCCTGGCGGGTGTCCGTGCCGCGCGCGCCGCCGGGGCGACGGTGTCGGTCGATCTGAATTACCGCGCCAAGCTGTGGGGATGGGGCGGATCGGCGGCCGAGGTGATGGCCGGGATCGTGGCCGAAGCGGACGTCCTGATCGGCAACGAAGAGGATGCGGACAAGGTATTCGGGATCCATGCGCCCGGCAGCTCGGTCTCCGACGGCGCGGTGGATCCGGCCGGCTACGCGTCGGTGGCCGCGGCATTGAGTGAGCGCTTCCCCCGCCTGCACACGATCGCCTTCACTCAGCGTGGGTCGATCTCCGCGTCGGACAACACCTGGTCGGGCGTCCTCTGGAACCGTGATGCCTTCCACGTCGCCCGTTCGTATCGAATCGCGCCGATCGTCGACCGGGTCGGGGCCGGCGACTCGTTCGCTGCAGGCCTGATCTACGCCATCCTGGACGGGCGTCCCGCCGACGCCGCTCTCGAGTTCGCGGTCGCGGCGAGCTGCCTCAAGCACACGATCCGCGGTGACGTGAACCAGGTCAGCGTCGCGGAGGTGGACGCGCTCGTCGGCGGATCCGGGTCGGGGCGGGTGGAGCGATGACAGTCTCAGCACGCCTTGATGCCCTCGTATCGATCGTCGAGACGGGCGTCCTGCCGCTCTTCTTCTCGACCGACGCCGACCGAGCCCGACGGATCACGGACGCACTGCGCGCAGGCGGCGCCCGGGCGATCGAATTCACCGACAGGGGTCCGGGCGCGTGGTCGGTCTTCTCCGCGCTGACGGAAGCCGCGGCGCGTCATGACCGCGACGCGATTCTGGGTGCCGGATCGATTCGCGACCCGTTCGCCGCCGACCGCTTCATCGCGGCAGGCGCGAGGTTCATCGTCGGCCCGAGCTTCAACGCCGAGGTCGCGCGCCTCTGCAATTCGCGCCGCATCCCCTACCTCCCGGGTTGCGCAACGCCGACCGAGATCGTCACGGCCGAGGAGTCAGGCTCAGAGCTCGTCAAGGTCTTTCCAGGAGACTCGCTCGGCCCGGCCTTCGTGAAGGCGATCCGCGGCCCACTTCCCGACACGCAGCTGGTCGTGACCGGTGGCGTCCTGGCCTCCGAGGCGAGCGTCAACGAGTGGATCGGCGCCGGCGCGACGTGCCTCGGCTTCGGCTCGGCACTCGTCACCCGCGCTCATACGGATCCGAGCTCCGATGCGGACCTCGCAGAGCTCACCCCGGCCGTCGCGGCGCTCATCCATCTCGTCGCGGCGGCCCGGTCCGTCCATCGCGTCCCGTCCAAGGAGTCTCGTTCGTGAGCCAGACCATCGCCGCCCGCGACTATCAGAACCTCATCGACGGCCAGTGGGTCGACGCAGCCGATGGCGCCACGTCCGAGCGGGTGAGCCCGGCCCACGATGTGGTGGTGGGCCGCTACCCCGCCGGCGGTGTCGAGGACCTCGATCGGGCGGTCGCGGCTGCTCGGAAGGCATTTGACGAGGGTTCGTGGCCGCGCATCCCGGGCGTCGAGCGGGCGCGCGTCATCAACCGAGTCGCCGAGGCCATCCGGGCGAATGCAGATGATCTGGCCCTCGTCGAGGCGCTCGAGTCCGGCAAGCCGATCCGCCAGGCGCACGATGAGATCGTCTCGTCGGCGGACCTCTGGGAGTACGCCGCGACGCTGTCTCGCCATACATACGGCGACACGTACAACACGCTCGGCCCATCGATGTTCGGGTTGGTCCTGCGCGAGCCGGTCGGCGTCGTCGGCATGATCACGCCCTGGAACTTCCCGCTCCTGATCATCAGCCAGAAGCTGCCCTTCGCCCTGGCCGT
>JANLYK010000159.1:0-4651 GCA_031365595.1 Chloroflexota bacterium
CGCGTATCTGCGAGCCCACGGCGGGACCGGCCTCAAGCAGGTGAGCGACGACGCGGTCCTCGCGGCGAACTACCTGCGCAAGCGCGTCGGCGAGGCCTACGAGATCCCGTTCGACCGGCCGTGCAAGCACGAGTTCGTCGCGTCGGCGGCGGGGATCAAGAGGCGGACCGGTGTCCGGACCCTCGATATCGCGAAGCGCCTGATCGACCACGGCTACCACCCGCCGACGATCTACTTCCCGCTCACGGTCGAGGAGGGGATGCTGATCGAGCCGACCGAGACCGAATCGGTCGAGACGCTCGATGCCTTCGCCGACGCCCTGATCGCGATCGCCGGCGAGTGCGAGACGGATCCCGAGCTGGTCAAGTCGGCTCCGCACGACGCCCCGGTCGGGCGGCTCGACGAGGCGACCGCCGCCCGCCAACCGAACCTCCGCTGGCGGCCCATGGCCGGCGCCGAGATGCCCTGCCCCGATTAGGGCGGGCGTCTGCCTCAGGGCGACGAACGTCGTCGCCTCGCCCTGATCCATCCGGGCCATCAAGATGGGACGAACGAGCGTGGCCCGAGCGCAGCAGCGGGGATCCAGCGCTGTTGGGGCGAATCGGGCGTGCTCATTCATGCGGCGTTGATCCGTGACCGGCATCAGAGCTTGAGGCGTCCGCGCTCCCGGGCGCCAGCGCTGGCACGGGTCGCGGCCGGATCGACCGGGGACCGACCTCGGTTTGAACCTTTTGCCGGCGATGTCGGTATCTTGTGAGCAATAGCGGCCCACGGGGCCCGTTCGCGCTGCACGAGGACCGGACGACGAACGACGCTGCGGGAGGCGCCACGTCGAGGACCAGTCAGGCCATGGATGCGGAGCTGTTGCGCCGTGTCCAGGCGGACGATCTGGACGCCTTCGAAGAGTTCTTCGCTCGCTATCGCGCCTCGATCTATCGGACTGCCTACGGGCTGACCGGGGATCGACAGGCTTCCGAAGAGGTCCTCCAGGACACCTTCGCGCGGGCCTACCTGCGACGGCACACGCTCCATGCCGACGTATCCCCGCTGCCCTGGCTCCACCGGGTGTCGCTCAACCTGTGCTACTCGCGACTGGCCCGCCGCCGGTTGCCGACCAATCCGATCGACGAGGCCACGGAGGCGAGCAGAGCCGACGATCGACCCCTCCCGGCCGATGTCGTCGAGCAGGCCGAGCTGCGCCTGATCGTCCGCGACGGGATCGCCGCGCTGCCCGAGAAGCATCGCAGCGTCGTCGTCCTCTACTACCTCCAGCGCCTCTCGCTCCAGGAGACGGCCGAGACCCTCGACATCCAGCTCGGGACGGTCAAGTCACGGCTCCACTATGCCCTGCGCAATCTGCGGATCCGCCTCGAGGGCGACCGACGCTTCGGCGGGGCATATCTCGCACCGCCGGCGGACGAGATCGAGGCCAACGCCTCGTGATCGATCTGTCCCGCGGCTGCGCCCGCTTCCGCCCGCTCCTCGTGGACTTCGTCGATCGCGGCGAGGTCTCGCCGACCACGGGTGCGGCGCTCGCCCACCTCGAACGCTGTCCTCGGTGCACGGAGGCGATCGAGTCGACGATGCTGACGATCACCGCGCTCCGCCGGATCGGCGACGAAGCCGACGTGGCGGCGGCCGAGCCCGCGAGCGACGCGTGGCCGCGTCTGCGCGCCCGGATCGAGAGCTGGCGGCGCCGGCCGGTCGTGATGTCGCCACTGGCCGGGATCGGCATGAGCTTCGCCATTGTCGCGGTGCTCGTCTTGCCGGTCCGCCTCGGCGGAACGCTGCTCGGGCCGGTCGCCACGTCCCGTCCCACCGATCCGGCAGCGGCCACGATCAAGCTCGCCGATCGACGAATCGAGGCCGAGTACATCGCTTCGGTTCGCCAAGGCCGCATCGCGCCCGACGAGATCAACACCTCGATCGAGGAGTCGGCACACAGCTATCCGCGAACCTACCCCGACAACATTCGACCGACCCGGAAGGAGGTGGGCCCGGCCGAGCCGGCAGGACGGCCGCCGGAGGCGATTTGACAGGGTTCAGCCCCGGTGGCCATAGTACCGGGAGCGCAGGAGCCAAACGCTCACCGTGTGCTCGCGCGTTCCCCTCGATCGACCAACCCCGGACTGGCGCTGCCTGAACGGATGTGGCGACGAGAGGATCCGAGGCCACGAAACGCGGCAGTCTGCGACCAGCGGTGTGGGGAGACACACTCAGTGGAGGAGTCTAGATGCGGAAACGTTTGATCGGCCTGTTCGCCAGCACGATGATCGTGTTCGCGGCATGCCAGGGCGCAGCGAGCCCATCGGCCAGCGGCACGGCGCCCTCGGCCCCGGCAACTTCGGTTGATCCGAACGCGTCGGCTCCGGCGCCGAGCGCCTCGGGCGCGACCGGCGCAAAGCCGGACCTCTTCGGCACGAAATACGCCACGGACCGCAAGCCGGGCACGAGCGGCGGTCAGGTCATCTTTGCCGACTGGCAGGAGGCCACCGAGTTCAACTACTACTACTCCAGCCAGGTCACCGAGGCGAACCTCCTGTCGGCCACCCAGGGCGGCCTCCTGGCAGTCACCTATGACTTCAAGTCCGCTCCCGACCAGGCGACCGAGATCCCGACCCTCGACAACGGTGGGGTCAAGGTTCCCGGCGACGGCGGCGACGCGATGACCGTGACCTGGAAGCTGCGACCCGGCCTGAAGTGGTCCGACGGCCAGCCCCTCACCTGCGACGACTACAAGTACACCCATGAATGGATCATGGACAAGGGCAACACCGGGCTCGTCGCCGGGACCTCCGGCTATGAGGACGTCACGAAGTTCGAGTGCACGGACCCGCAGACGATCGTCCTGCACTTCGGCAAGATCTACGAAGGCTACCTCGGCATGTACGCCGTACCGCTGCCGAAGCATTACATGTCCCCGATTTCGATCAAGGACCATGTCGCCCATAAGGGCTACACGGCGGCCGACATGCCGAAGGTCCCGGTCTCCGGGCCGTTCAAGTTCGAGTCGGTCACGCCCGGCACCGAAGTCCGGCTCGTGCGCAACGACAATTACGCCAATCCGTGGGATGGCAAGCCCGCCAACCTCGATTCGCTGGTCTTCAAGTGGTACGGCGACGCCGCGGCCATGATCGCCGGCTATCAGGGCGACGAGTTCGACATCGCCACGGACCTCAACGACGCGGACCTGGCGACCGTCGCCCCGCTCGGTGATGAGGTCAAGGTTCTCGACTCCCTGACCTATGAGTTCCTGCGCCCGAACTGGAACCCGACCACCTGCTCGCCCGCGATCACCGATCGCGGCACCGGTTGCCCCGTCTCGGATCCGGCGATCCGCGAGGCGATCCGTTGGGCAGTCAACAAGGACGAGATCAACACCAAGATGCTCGCCGGTGCGGCCGCCCTCGGCTTCACCAACGTGTCTCCGTTCGCGTGGTTCTACAGTGAGCCGCCGACCTATAGCTTCGATCCGGCCAAGGCAAACGAGATCCTCGATGCTGCGGGCTGGGTGAAGGGTGCCGACGGCACGCGCGAGAAGGGTGGCCTCAAGGCCAAGATCGAGCTGTGCACGACGACCCGCCAGGTCCGCCAGGACACGCTGGCGCTCGTCTCCTCGTACCTCAAGGAAGTCGGCATCGATTCGACCGTCAGCGCGGTCGCCCCGGCCGACATTTTCGCGAGCTTCAACGAGGCCACCGATCAGACCCCGTGCGCACTCTCGAAATCCCACTTCGACCTTGCCGAGCACGCATTCTCGGTTCCGCTTGACCCGCTCTCGGGTTATCCGAGCTACCACTCGAGCCAGTTCGAGCCGAATGGCAGCAACGACGGCTCGATCAAGGACGCCGACGTCGATCGGATCATGGACGGCGTCAAGAACACGGTCGACTTCGCCGAGATCAAGACCCTCATGGCCGACTGGCAGAAGGTCTACGTCGAGAAGACGATCGAGATCCCGCTCTACTTCCGCAAGGAAGTCTCGCTGGTCAAGCCGACGGTCTCCGGGTTCACCGGGAACCCGACCTCGGCCGGGCCGACGTGGAACGCCTACGACTGGTCTATCGCCCCGTAGGCTCCCTCCAGAACTGAAGCGTCGGACAGCCTGTCCGGCGCACGACCGCTCGGGACGCCAGCCTCTGGCGTCCCGAGCGGTTTTCACAACACGGAACCCAACGTGGCGCGGTAGGCTTCGCCGAGAGCCGCAACCTGGCATGTGACACGCGATGGAGACGTCAGGGATATGACGAAGTACGCCCTCAGGCGGATCGTCCAGGCGATCCCGGTTCTGTTCGGGATTTCCCTCATCGTCTACAGCATTCTCCTCCTCGCCCCCGGCGGCCCCACGGCGCGCTTTGCCAACAACCCCAGGGTCACCCTCGAGGATCGCGAGAAGTTCAAGAAGGCGTGGGGGCTCGACCAGCCGATCCCCGTCCAGTACTGCCGCTGGCTCGGCGTCTGCAATCCCGATGGCGAGGGCCTGGGCGTGTTCATCAGCCCGAGCGGCGTGCCCCACTTCCTTCCGGGCTTCCTCGGTGGGGGCAGCAACGGCGTCCTGCACGGTGACTTCGGAGTGTCGGTCCAGAGTGGCGAACCGGTCATCGGGCGGATCATCCGGGCCGCGCTGCCCACCGCAATCCTCGCCGGGATC
>JANLYK010000169.1:0-7277 GCA_031365595.1 Chloroflexota bacterium
CTCGTACGGGGTCGAGCCGCGCGTGATCGGATTGATCGCCGAGCGGTCCATCACGGTGGCCGTCGCCCCCGACGAGCGCCCGGTCTGGCCCATGCCGTTGGCGATGCAGACCGCGATCGCGAGCGCGTCGGCCGCGTCATCCGGGGTGGGCAAGGACGCCATCCCGAGGACCACCTGGACCATCCGCTGGACCTGTTGCTTGTCGGCAGCACCGTAGCCGGCGATCGCGCTCTTGACCTCGTTCGGGGTGGCCTCGCGCACGGGAAGACCCGCCTCGGCCGCCGCCAGAAGCACGACGCCCCGCGCATGGCCCACCGCGATCGCCGTCTGGGCGTTGCGCGAGAAGAAGACGCGCTCGACGGCAACGACCTCCGGATCATGCAGCGCAATCAGCGCCGTGACGTGACGATGGATGGCGAGGAGCCGCTCTCCGAGGGGCAGGTCGGGCGACGTGGTGAGACAGCCGTGGTCCACCGCGCGCAGCCGGCCGGCCGTCTGTTCGATCAGGCCCCAGCCGAGGGCCGCCGTCCCGGGGTCGATGCCCAGGACGATCACCCGGCGACCTCGGCGAAGACGTCCTCGGGGATGTCGAAGTTGGCCGTGACCCGCTGGACATCGTCGAGGTCCTCGAGCAGGTCGACGAGACGGAGTGCCTGGCGGGCCTTGTTCGAATCGAGCACGACGGTCTGCTTGGCGATCATCGCGTTCTCGGCCGAATCGACCGCGACGCCCGCCCCCTCGAGCGCCTTGCGGACGGCCTCGAGGTCGCCGGGCGAGGTGTAGATCTCGATCGTGTCGTCGGACGCGGTGTCCACGTCTTCGGCGCCGGCGTCGATCGCGGCCAGGGTGATCTCGTCGGCGTCGGTCTGCGCGTCGCGCAGGACCGCGATCAGGCCGCGCGGCTCGAACTGCCAGGCGACCGCCCCGGAGCCCGCGAGCTGGCCGCCGGTCTTCGTGAAGATCGAGCGGACCTCGGCGGCGGTCCGGTTGCGATTGTCGGTGGCCGCCTCGACGAGGACCGCGATGCCGCCCGGGCCGTAGCCCTCGTAGACGATCTCCTCGAACTGGTCCGCGTCGCCGCCGCCGGTCGCCTTGTCGATCGTGCGCTTGATGTTGTCGGACGGCATGTTGACCGCGCGCGCCTTCTCGACCGCGAGCCGGAGCCGGTAGTTCGCGTCGGGATCGCCACCGCCGGACCGTGCGGCCACGCTGATCTCACGGGCGACCTTGGTGAAGGTGGCGCTGCGCTTGGCGTCGGTGATGCCCTTCGCGCGCTTGATCGTGGACCACTTGCTGTGACCGGACATTGCGGGCCGGAGTATAGCCGACGACGGCCGCCGGACCCCCCTATCATGGTCGAAACCGAGCCTCGGTCGGGCCCGTCCCGTCCGCATCCCGAGGCCCCATCGTCGGTCCTTCGTGCAGTCGTGAGGTCCCCTCCGCCGATGACGATGAAGCAGGTCGATCCCGCCCACCTCCGCAGCATCGTGCTGACCGGTCACGCCGGCGGCGGCAAGACGACGCTGGCCGAGCAGCTCCTCTTCCGGGCCGGCGCCATCAATCGCCTGGGCAAGGTCGACGACGGAACGGCCCACCTCGATTTCGAGGCCGAGGAGCAGAAACGGCGTGAGTCGCTCAGCCTGGCGGTCGCGACCTTCGAGCACGATGCGACCCGGATCACGCTCGTCGATACGCCGGGCTACCCGGACTTCGTGGCAGAGGTCATCTCCGGCTTCGCCGCGGCGGACGGCGCTCTGTTCGTGATGGACGCGTCAGCGGGCGTCGAATCGGGGCTGGAGTCGTCCGTCGCCCTCGGTCGCTCGACCGGCCGGGCGGCGTGCTTCTTCCTGAACAAGTCCGATCGCGAGAATGCCGACCCGACCGCCGCCCTTGACGCCCTGCGCGAGCGCTTCGGCCACAAGATCGCGCCGCTCCATCTCGCGATCGGCAAGGGCGAGTCGTTCCGCGGCCACGTCGATCTCGTCCATCGCAGGGCGTGGGTCCTCGAGAACGGCAAGGAAGTCGAGATCCCGATCCCGCCCGAGCTGGCCGACGAGGTTGCCGCCCGCCGGGACCAGCTGCTCGAAGCCGCCGCCGAGGCCGACGACGACGTGATGGCCAAGTACCTCGACGGCCAGGACATCTCCGACGCCGAGCTGGACACCTGTCTCCATCGCGGCGTGCGCGATTCGATTCTCGCCCCGGTTCTCGTCGGAAGCGCGCTGCATGGGATCGGGATGAACGCCCTGCTCGACGCGTTCATTCGCTACATGCCCACCGCGGCCGAGGAGCCGCCGGTCGATGCCCGCGACGTCCGGACCGATCAATCCGTCACGATCACGCCCGATCCGGCCGGCCAGGTCGTGGCCCGCGTGTTCAAGACCGCGGCCGATCCGTTCGTCGGCCGCCTCACGTACCTGCGGATCCTGAGCGGGACGCTTCACGGTCAGGCCCATGCCTGGAACGCGAACCGCGACGAGGACGAGCGGATCGGGCAGCTCCTCCTGCTCCATGGCAAGGATCAGGAGCCGATCGGCGAGCTCCAGGCCGGCGAGATCGGCGCCGTCGCGAAGCTGACCGCAACCGAGACCGGGGACACCCTCTCGTCGCGAGATCATCCCCTGATCCTGCCGCCGATCGACTTCCCGGCGCCGTCGCTCGCGGTCGCGATCGAGCCCCAGACCCAGGCCGACCTCGACAAGATGGGCGCCGCCCTCCAGAGGATGCTCGAGGAGGAGCCATCGGCCCGGGTCGAGCGGTCGCCGACGGGCGAGCAGCTCCTCGTGGCGATGGGCGATGCCCATATCGCGGTCATCTCCGAGCGGCTGAAGCGCAAGTTCGGGGCCGCGATCGTGACCAGGGAGCCCAAGGTCTCCTACCGCGAGACGATCCGGGGCAAGACCCAGGTCGAGGGCAAGTACAAGAAGCAGACCGGTGGCCACGGGATGTTCGGTCACGTCTGGCTGGAGATCGAGCCGAACCCGGGCGGCGGCGTCGAGTTTGCAGAGCGTGTCGTCGGCGGGTCGGTCCCCAAGGGCTTCTTCCCGGGCATCGAGAAGGGAATCCGCGAGGCGGCCGCGGAGGGCGTCATCGCGGGCTATCCCCTTTCCGATTTCCGGGCAACGCTCTACGACGGCTCGTTCCATAACGTCGACTCGAACGAGCTGTCGTTCAAGATCGCATCGTCGATGGCCCTCAAGAAGGGCGTCCTCGAGTGCCGGCCCGCTCTCCTCGAGCCGATCATGGCGGTCGAGGTCCGGGTTCCCGAGGCCTACATGGGGGACGTCAATCGCGATCTGCACACGCGGCGCGGTCGCGTCCTCGGCATGGATACCGTGGGTGACGGGATGCAGGTCGTCTCGGCCCAGGTGCCCCAGTCGGAAATCTTCTCGTACGCGACCGAGCTCCGCTCGCTGACCCACGGCCGGGGGACGTTCACTGCCGAGGTCGATCACTACGAGGAAGTGCCGCAGCACATCGCCGACAAGGTGATCGAGAGCCATCGCAAGGAAGCCGAGGCGTCGGGCGCCCACGGCGGCCACTGATTCGACCGAACGGGGGCGGGGGCACGGACGGAATCGACGAGGATCTCGAGCGCCGGATCCGGCGTGATCTGGCCCGTGGCCGACGGATCGTCCGTCTGACCTGGATCGCCGCCCTCGTCAGCCTGTTCCTCGGTCTCGTCGCGATCCGCCAGGCCGCGCTCCTGGTCAGCATCGATCGCGACCTCGTCACCACCGAAGAGGTCCAGTCGGCCGGGGCCGCGTTCGATGTCGCGCGCGTCGTTCTCGTCGGGGTGGTCGCGACTGGAATCCTGCTCGCGGTCCGCTGGCTGCGCGCGGCCGTGCCGGTGTTCGCGGAGCTGCGTGATCTCGGGGTGATCGCCGGATCGCCCGGTCCGACCCGGAGGGCGCGCCTCGGACTGCTCTGGCGCGAATCCGGTGTGCCGGCGGACCAGGCGGGTTGGTCGGACCTCCGGGTCGGGGCCGGCCGGTGGCTCGCGTGGCTGGCCGCCGCGGCCGTGGTGATCGCGACCGCGGTCGGCCTCGTCGCGGCCCTCTGGCTGGGTGCGGCCAGCGACGCGGAGATGTCGCGCCTGCTCCGCGTCGCGACCGGGATCGACGGTGGCCTGTGGCTCGTGGCCAGCATCCTCGTCGGGGCGGCGTGCGATGCGATCCTGTGGCGGGAAGCGGCCGCGGCGCGCGCCCTCGGGGTGTTCATTCCGCTCGTCGATGCACCGGGCCGGGCGGTCGTCCGCCTGGTCCCGCCGATCCTGGTCTTCCTGGCCGGGACGATGGTCGCGTCGGCCCGACCGGATCCGTGGTTCGTGCCCTGCCCCCAGGCGTCGCTGACCTGCGACGGGATGCTCGTCCCGGTCGATCACGGGGCCACGTCGGCGGCAACGATCTGGATCGCGTACGCGACGCACCACGCCGTGCGGGAGCCGATCGGAACGCTGGCCATCGCGGTCGGCGGACCGGGCGGGAGCGGCCTCGCGGACGCCCTCGCGATCCTCGACAGCCTCGACGAGGACCTGGTCCGAACCCACGACATCCTCTTCTGGGACCAGCGCGGGGTGGGCGCCTCGGAGGGTCGGGACTGCCCCGACGCGGGCGCGACCTACTCGCTCGCCCGACCGGGGGCGGCTGCGGCAGAGACCTTCGTCGGCGCGTGCCTGCGCGAGGCGGGCGCCGATCGCGCCAATCCCGCGGACTTCGCTCGGTACGCGACCGTGCAGGCGGCAGAGGATCTCGACTCGATCCGCGAGCGACTCGGGATCGATCGGTTCGCGCTGTACGGCGAAAGCTACGGAACCGAGCTCGCCCAGGCCTACGCGGCGCTCCACCCCGAGCGCCTGACGGCCCTGATCCTCGACGGCTCGGTGGATCTCACCCGGTCCGCGACCTCGTTCTGGGCGGACGCCGCCCATGGCTTCGACACCGTGCTCGGCGACACGCTCGCTGCGTGCACGGACGATCGCGACTGCTCCGCGGATGTCCGCGACCCGACGCGGGCCTACCGATCGGCATTGGGCCGGTTCGAGCGGCCCCGCAATGTGACGTTCGGCGACCACGACGGCGTCGTGCGCGAACACCGGATCGACAGTGTCGCGATCGAGGCGGCCGTCGACTCGCTTCTCTACGATCCCGCCGGCCGCATGCTGATCCAGCGCGCGGTCGCGGCCTTCGACCGGGGCGACGACATCCCGCTGGCCCGTCTCGCCGACTCGTTTGCTGTCGCGGACGGCGAAGGGGGTGTCTCGTTCTTCAGCTATCACGCGATCACCTGCGCCGACTACCGGGTCTCACCGACGGCCGATCCCGGCGATCTGGCGGCAGTCGTGGCAGCCGGCGCAGGCGCCGGCGTGGACGCGCTCCGCACGGATGAGGTCTTTGCTACCCCGTTCCCGTGCCTGTACTGGCCGTACCAACCGGCCGACTCGGCGCGGCCCGCGCCGCTGACGACGACGCCCTTTCCAGTGTTCGTCCTGAGCGCGACCGGCGACCCGATCACGCCGGTCGGCCAGGGTCGCGCAATCGCGGAGCGCCTGTCCGACGGCTACCTGATCGAGACGGCAGGTGGGCCGCACGTGACCTTCGGGCGAGGCGAATCGTGTGTCGATCGGCCGGTGGTGGAGTTCCTGCTGACCGGGACGCGGCCAAGGTCCCGGGTGATCTCATGTCCGGGCGAGATCGCAGAGGCATACGTCCCGCTGACGCCACGGTCGGTCGCGGGGTACGGGGACGCGCTCGACGCGATGATCGCCACGGAACAGGAACTGTTCGCCGACCCCGATTACGTCCTCTGGGACGGCGCGGCGGAGCTCCGGATCGGGTGCCGAGAGGGCGGTTTCATCGCGATCACGCCGGCGACGATCCAGGACAACATCCGGTTCGCGGAGTGTGCGCTCGTCGGCGGGCTGGCGCTCACGGGGACCGGGACGTACGCGTTCGACGACGGCGCGGTCGCCTGGACGGTCACATTCGAGGACGGCGAGCTCGACTACGAGGCGAACGACGACGGGTCGCGGGTCAAGGGGACGTGGCAGGGCAAGCCGGTCGATCTCTCGGGCTGATCCGCCGGTTGGATGCGTCAGTGGGCGGTATGGGTGGTGCGGTCCGGGCCGGGCTCGTCCAGCGGTTCCCGGGCGGCTGCCAGGACCGTTCGGAGGTCGAGGGTTCCGTCGTACAGGGCGCGCCCGACGATCGCCCCCACGCATCCGATCCGCCGGACGTCGAGGATGTCGTCGAGCGACGCGATCCCGCCCGAGGCAATGATTGCTGCCTCCGTCGAGTTCGTGGCGCGTTCGAGGAGGGCGAGGTCCGGCCCGCCGAGTAGTCCGTCGCGGTCGATCGCAGTCACCGCAAAGGTCGTGACGCCGGCAGCCGTCAGGCGCTCGAGAGCGGTGGCCACCGGGATGCCGCGCGCGCCGGCGATCCAGCCCTGCCCGACCGCGAAGCCGTCGCGGACGTCGAGGGCCACGGCGATCCGGGCCGGGCCGTGCCGAGCCACAGCCACGGCGGCGAATTCGGGATCGGCGAGGGCCGCCGTTCCGATCACGACGCGCTCGGCGCCGAGGGCGAGGACGGACTCGACAGTTTCCTGGTCGCGAATGCCACCGCCAACCTGGAGTCGCGGCCGGTTGGTCGGAGAGGACGGCTGTCCCTCCGGCCGCCCCGCGTCAACAGAGCTGAGGGTGGCCGCGATCGCGGCGAGGGTCTCGGCTTGGCGTTGCCGGCCATGCAGGGCACCGTCGAGATCGACCACGTGGATCCAGCTGGCACCGGCCTGGGCGAAGGTTCGCGCGACGCTCGCCGGGTCTGTCGAGAACACGTCCTCCTGCTCGAAGTCGCCCTGGCGCAGCCGGACGACGCGACCGCCGCGGAGGTCGATCGCCGGGAACAACGTGAACGTTGACGTCTGCCGTATTGACACGCTAACATGGTAGCACGCTACTACGATGACATGAGGTGGCGAACGCTCGCCTCACTCCGCACCCGGATGGACCGACCGACATGGAAGACTGGCGCTCCCCCGACGTCGACGAACTGATCGCGGCGACCCTGCGTCTCGAGGACGCGGATGACGCTGCGGCGTTCCTGCGCGATCTCTGCACCCTCGGCGAGCTGCGTGACCTTGCCCAGCGCTGGGCCGTGGTCCGGCGCCTGTCCGCCGGCGAGCACTACGCGGCCATCTCCCGCGAGACCGGCGCCAGCACCGCCACGATCACCCGGATTGCGTCCTGGCTCAAGCACGGGGAGGGCGGCTACCGCCAC
>JANLYK010000306.1:0-6201 GCA_031365595.1 Chloroflexota bacterium
ATCGATCGACCAGACCCCGCACGGCAGGTTGAGAGTCGGATCGGGAATCTCCAGTACCCGGAGTACGGTTCCGTCGGGAGCGATGATCGCCGTGCCGACTCGTGTGTCGGGCAGCTGCGTCGCCAGCGCGATCTCCGAGCCTGACCTCGACCAGCGACTCGCACCCTCGGTCGAGGGAAGCGGGATTTCGGCCTCGGCGCTGCCGTCGGGCCGGGAGATGAAGGATCCGACGAACGTGTGGGTGGCCTCGTCGAACCGGGAGTAGAGGAGCCGGCCTCCGAGGACCACCGCCGCGGACGGCGATGGCGAGGGAGGCGAAGCCGTGGGCGTCTGGGTCAACGCCGCGGTCGGCGATCCTCCGACCGGCGCAAGGGCCGTCGGGGTTACGACGCCCCCAGCGCATCCAGCGAAGATCAGCGCGAGGCCGACGACGAGCGGAAGGACACTCTGCGTGCCTGTCCGTCCCATCGTTTCGGACCCGCTCGCCCAGTAACCCGTCGAGTACGGCGAATGGTTGAGACGCGGATGCATCTGCACTCCCGAGATCGTGGTTTCGACGGACATGTGTTTCCTACTCTCTGGGCAGTTCTGGCCCGATCTGGCTATGCATGTGTCCGCTGCCCGGGCGACTGGTCACCGGGCGGCGCCCCAGTCGGGGCCGTTCTCTATTTCCGGCGTGTTCGTGATCCGAGCGACGTCGGATCCGTCAGGATTTGCGGTGTACAGGTCCGTCTGGCCGTCCACGAACATCGCGAAGACAATCCGTGACCCGTCCGGTGACCAGCCCGGCTCGAACGCGAAGTAGCGGGAGGTACCAATCTCGAGCTGAATCTGGGAAATCCGCGAGCCGTCGACAGCCGCCACGAACAACCGCCCGTTCTTCGTCGCCGAGATCACGGATCGCCCGTCGGGCGACCAATGGGCCCCGATCCGTTCGTGCCCCAGGGCGACGCCATAGGGGACAATCTGGCGGATGCCTGTGCCGTTCATATTGGCGACGAACAAGCCAACCTGCTGCGTCTGGAAGGGCCGCGGGCCGGGCATGGGACCGGGTCGGAAGCGGACGAATACGAACCGGCTGCCATCGGGCGAGACGTCGGTCGGAACATCGTTGCCGCCAGCCGGGCTGGTCGTGAGCCGGACGGTGTCGCCACCGTCCGATGCACGGACGCTGAATACGCCCGGTGCCTCGCCGCCGAATGCGCACAGGATCCGGGAGGCGTCGATCGACCAGGTGGGGCAGTCCATGTCAAATGGCGCGTCCGGCATCGCCAACCGGGTGTAGTCGGATCCGTCGGGGTGGACGATCGCGGGTCGGAAGGGCAGAAGTTCACCGTTGCCGTCGAACCGCAGGACGTGGGAGACGAGAAGGTGGCTTGCGTCCGGTGACCAGACCGGGATGCCGTAGTCCTCGGCCACATCGCCGAGGGAGACCAGGGTGGCGGCGCTGCCATCCGGACTGGCGACGAACACGTCGGCGCCGCCCGATTCGAGCAGTCGCGCGAACGCGATCTGGCCGGCCGACCCGTCGGCCCGGGTAGAGACGGGGAGCGCCAGCGCCCCAATGAGGATCAGAACTGCGATCGCAGCGGGACCCCGAAATCGGGATGTCATCGTCGTGCCTCCTCGGCAGAACTGGACGGGGCTCCGCGGCGTGGTCGCCGAGTTCGGAAAACGCCCCCAGGGCGGTGACGGACTTGTGCGCGACGCTTCGGGCGCCTCATCCGCACTATTTCATCGCACTGCCGTGTGCAGGACGATCGCCACACTAGCGGGCCGACCTCAATTAGTCAATACTTGGATGCACATGACTGAGCAGAGAAGATCCAAGACTCGCGGTTACCGCATGGTTGGGCGCCGGGATTCCCTCGATGCGATGCGCCGCCGGATTACCGAGGCAGCGTTCGAGTTGCACGGCACGGTCGGTCCCGCCAAGACCACCATCAAGGCGGTTGCCGAGCGCGCCGGCGTTCAGCGCCACACGGTATACAACCACTTTCCGGACATGGCGTCACTGATCCGTGCCTGCACGGAGCACGGAATGCGCACCACAGGGATCCCGAGTCCGGAGGCCTGGCAGGCCATCACCGACCCGGCGGCTCGCCTCGAGCGTGGCCTCGACGAGATGTACGCCTTCTACCGGTCCAACTCGTCGCTGCTCAAAAACGTCCTGAGGGACATCGGGATGATGGCCCAGGTCGGTGGAGTCGAGCCCTTGCTGGAGCGCATGGGCGAACTGTTCGGGGCCCTCGCCGAGGGCTGGCCGGGGGATGGTCGGTCACAGCAGCTGCGCGCTGCCGCCATCGCCCACGCCATGGCCTATGACACATGGCGGTCCTTTGCCGATCACGAAGTCGCGGACGCCGACATCCGAGCGCTCATGGTTCGGCTGGTCACGGGGATCAGTCAGGGTCTCGAACCAGCCCAGACGTAGGCGGGCCGCGCGTCGGTCCAGGATGCGGGCATTCGCCCTGGGGCCGTCTCGTCGTTCGCAAAAGGACCCGTCCCACTGCACGGGCGTGTGTAACCAAGTTGACAGCCGCAGTCCTTTGGGTACATCCTGCACACGGGTGTCCCACGAAATGCCAAGTTGGCGTTCATCGGCCCGACGACCTGGAGTCTCACCATGCGCGGAAGTCGTCCTATTCTCGCGGCGATCGTCCTGGCGGCTGTGTCGCTCGGCGGAGCCTCCAGTGTTGCTGCTCGCACCATGGTCGATCCGGCGACGCTCACCCCGCCGCTCGAGCCATACCGCGTCTGTTATCAGGAAGGGCCGTGGGTGAAGTGCGACACGAGCGACGTTTCGGTCGTCACCAACGAGCCGGCATTCGAACTGCCGTGTGGCGTCTCCTACCTGTCGTATACGGAAATTCGGCACGCCACCCGTTGGTATCGCGACGGCCTCCTCGTGGAGCGGATCGTGCAGGCCAGGGTCCGCGGGCACGGCGCGCCTGTCGCCGACGAGCGCTGGTCCGACGGTCGACTTTGCGCAGAATTTGAGCTGGGATGAGCGGTTTCTCGTGCCCGGCGACGAGACGAGCGTGTCCGAGGTTGCTCACGGAAACTTTCTCATGGTGGGAGGCCTGACCACGCAGTTTCACGACGCTGGCATCGGGATGGCTGACGGCACCAATCACGGCTTGTTCACTGCCTTCACGGACGAGTCCATCGCGGCGCTGTGCGCGGCTCCGACCCTGATCGAGGGACGCTGAAGGCGAGGCAGATGACCGCCCGCACCACAGTCGCCGATGCGCCGGAAAGGCGCTGCCGGCTCGCGATGCATCGACCGGGTCGCCCGCGATTGAATGGAGAGGCTCGACCACTCGCCGAGCCACGCGTCGCTGATTCGTCCTCGGGGCTCTGAGCATGACCTCGCTCGGCTCCCCTCGCTCGGCTCCCCCAGGAGGTGTCCGTGGAAGTGCCAACGTGATCCCAGCCCACCCCAGCCCCAAGAGGAGTCCCCCGATGATCCGAAATAGCCGTCGCGCCTCGATCCTGGCGATCGCGGTCCTGACGACCTTGGCGACGCTCGCCCTTGCGCCTGGCGTGGGCGCGACCTTCCCGGGCCGGAACGGCCTGATCGCTTTCCATGCCGACGTCGGTGATGACGGGCCACAGATCTTCACCGTCCGATCGAACGGCAAACAGCTGCGCCAGATCACGCATGTCGATGGCGTCGCCGCCCTGCCGGACTGGTCGCCCGACGGGCGCCGGATCGCGTTCACGCTCAACGAGTGTGCGATCGCTCTGATGGATGCCGATGGCGGCAACCTCCACGAGGTCGCGTCCGATCCTGACGCGTGCCTCAACGACGCGAGCTACACCCCGGACGGTTCGCGGCTCGTTTACACCCGCTTCGACTTCGTGCTCGAGGTCGAGGAGATCTGGAGCATGAACACCGACGGCTCCGACCAGCGGTTCATCACCGACGCAGGCGGGCCCGATCCGAACGTCTCCCCGGATGGCCGCAAGATCAGCTTCAAAGGCCCGCCCGACGGCGCCTTGTTCGTCGCCAACATCGACGGCAGCGCCCTCGTCCAGATCTCGCCGTCGATCTCGGTCACCTACAAGCACGACTGGGCGCCGGACGGCCAGCACCTGGTCGTCAGCGACAACTCCGACCCGGGCCCGGACGAAGCGGTCAACATCGTGACGGTCCGGCCCGACGGCAGCGATTGGCGCTACCTGACCCACTACCCGGCTGGCTACCGGGCCAACGTCGGCGGCTACTCTCCGGATGGCCAGTGGATCGTCTTCCGCCTGCAGGGCCCGGGCCTGGTGCCGACGATGTACCGGATCCGGCCTGACGGGACCGACCTGCATGCGCTCTACCAGTCATCGACGATCGTCCCCCGGTTCATCGACTGGGGGTCGGCAGCGCAGCACTGAGGGCTGACGTCGTCGCCGGAAATGACAGGGAGGGAGCGAGCCTTACGGCCGCTCCCTCTCCGCTCGTGCGGGTTCAGTCGCGCGCGGCGACCCGCGCGACGACTGTCGCCCGCTCGATCGCCGTCGAGAGCACCCCGACCACCAACTCGAGCTCGGGGTCGGTGATGACGAACGGGGGTCCCAGCAGGATCGTGTCGCCGTCGATCCCGTTCGCATTGCCGGTCCCCGAGTAGACGAGCACGCCCGCGTCGCGTGCGGCGCGGACGACCGCCTCCGTCAGGCGCGCGGTACGCGGGAAGGGCTGCTTCGAGGGTCGGTCGGCAACCAGCTCGAGCCCGATCAGGAGGCCCCGGCCGCGGATCTCGCCGACGTGCTCGTTCGGCCCGAGCCGATCCGCGAGCATCGCCCGCAATCGGTCGCCCTTGACCCGGCTCGCCTCGACCAGGTTCTCGTCATCGAGGATCCGGAGGACCTCGCGAGCCACGGCGGCGCCGGCCGGGGCATGGGAGTAGGTGAACCCGTGGACGAACCCGCCGTGCCCGATGACCGCGTCGTGGATCGCGCCGGACGCGGCGACGAATCCGAACGGCCAGTAGCCGGAGGTCGCGCCCTTGGCGGCGACGAGGATGTCGGCTTGGACAGCCCAGTGGTCGAGCCCGAACCAGCGCCCGGTCCGCCCAAACCCGGTCATCACCTCGTCGGCGATCAGGAGCACCCCGTGGCGGCGGCAGACCTCGGCGATCCGCGGCCAGTAGTCGTCGGGTGGCACGGCCGCGGCCAGGGTCGCTCCGACGATCGGCTCGGCGACGAACGCGGCGATCGTGCCCGGCTCGGCGGCGGAGAAGGCGTGCTCGAGCTCGGCCACGAGATCGTCCGCGGACGCCAGGGCCTGGCTGTCCGGATCGTCGCCGCGATACGGGTAGGCCGCCGAGACGTGGCGAAACCTCCCCAGCCATTGCTCGTACGGCCGACGGAGGGGCCGCCGGCCGGACAGGTCCAGGGCGCCAATCGTGTTGCCGTGATAGCTCCCCCAGCGGGAGTAGACGATCCAGCGTTCCGACTCGCCGCGGGCAAGGTGGTACGCGCGGGCCAGCTTCAGGGCCGTCTCGATCGCCTCGGATCCGCCGCTGACCGGATAAATCGCGGGGTCGTCCACGGGCAGGCGCCGACCGATCTCGGCGGCATACGCCTCGAGCGGTTCGGTGGTGAACGCGGATCCGTGGGCATACGACAACCGGCCCGCTTGATCGGCAAGAACCCGGGCGATCGAGGCCCGTCCATGCCCGACGTTGACGACGATCGCACCACCGGCCGCGTCCAGATACGTTCGGTCGGTCGCGTCGCGAATCGTGGAACCGAACGCCTCGACGGCGACCGGCAGATCCGTGTCGAGCGAGCGACGAAAGACGCGACCGGTCATGCCCGGAGTGTACGGTGGGCGCATCGCGGACCAGCGGGCGCGTCTCGCGCACAATGGTCAGCGACAGACCGACGGAACGCGACCGGCCCCGGTCCGCGGCCGACGGCTCCGAGCGCGAGGGTCATGACCGCCGAAGTCCCGCCTGCACCTGCGCCGCCGGCGCGCGACGGCGACGACGTTGCCGCTCGCGACGATCCCGAGGCCTACATCGCGCGGGATCGGCGCTGGGCGCTGGCCACCCGATCGGGGATGCCCGATCGCGTCCGCGGTGCTGGCCTGTTCGCGGACATCTCCGGGTTCACGCCGCTGACCGAGGCGCTCGCCAACGAGTTCGGCTCGCAGCGAGGGTCCGAGGAGCTGACCGCAAACCTCGATCGCGTCTTCCACGCGGT
>JANLYK010000311.1:0-2259 GCA_031365595.1 Chloroflexota bacterium
GTCCAGGCACCCGGCGTTCGTCACCGCCCACGACCGGCCCATCGGTCGATGTCGCCGTTCCCGACGTGACGACACCGGATTCGCGCACATCATCCTCCGCGTCGCGCGAGGCGTGACGACGGACGGGGAGGTACAGATGGAGACACCGGTCGTCGTCGCGGTGGCGCTCGCCGCCGCCGTCGGCGGACTCGTGCTGGGCATGATCGCCCGTGGCATGTTCGCATCGAACTCGATGAAGGCGGCCCAGTCGGAGGCCCGTCGGATCGAGGCCGAGGCCCGCACCCGCCAGAAGGAGCTGATCCTCGAGGCCAAGGACGAGAAGCTCCGCATGCAGCGCGAAGCCGAGGACGAGGCACGAGCCAAGCGCAACGAACTATCGACCCTCGAGCGCCGGCTCCTCCAGCGCGATGAGCAGCTCGACCAGCGGACGGACATGCTCGAGCAGCGCGACCGGAAGCTCATGGAACGCGAGCGCGATCTCGACAAGACCCGCGAGGATCTCGCCAAGGCACACCAGGAGCAGGTCGCGGCCCTCGAGCGGGTCAGCGGGATGTCCGCCGACGACGCCAAGGGCATCCTGCTCGAGGCCGTCCGCGAGGAAGCCGAGCACGACGCAGTCAAGCTCGCCCGGTCGATCGATCGCCGGGCGCGCGAGGAGGCCGACGAGAAGGCCCGTGACGTGATCGTGACCGCGATCCAGCGGGTCGCCGCCGACCACACCGCGGAGCACACGGTCACGGTCGTCCACCTCCCCAATGACGAGATGAAAGGCCGGATCATCGGCCGCGAGGGCCGCAACATCCGGGCGCTCGAGCAGGCGACCGGGGTCGACCTGATCATCGACGACACCCCGGAGTCCGTGGTCCTGTCCGGGTTCGACCCCGTCCGCCGCGAAGTCGCCCGCGTCGCCCTGATGAAGCTCATCGGGGACGGCCGGATCCACCCCGGACGGATCGAGGAAGTCGTGGCCAAGGCCCGTGCCGAGGTCGACCTGATCATCAAGCAGGCCGGTGAGACCGCCGCCTACGAGTCAGGCGTCCCGGGCCTGCCGCCCGAGATCATCAAGCTCCTCGGCCGGCTGAAGTACCGGACGAGCTACGGCCAGAACGTGCTGAACCACTCCGTCGAGACGGGCCGCCTCGCAGCGGTGATCGCGGCAGAGGTCGGGGCCGATATCCAGATCGCCAAGACCGGTGGCCTGCTTCATGACATCGGCAAGGCCGTCGATCACGAGATCGAGGGCCCGCACGCCGCGATCGGCGCCCAGATCGCGCTCCGCAACAACCTCCACCCGAAGATCGTGAACGGCATCGCCGCCCATCACCAGGAGGTCGAATACCTCTTCATCGAGTCGCCGATCGTCCAGATCGCCGACGCGATCAGCGCCTCGCGACCCGGCGCCCGCGGCGAGACCGGCGATGCCTACGTCAAGCGCCTCGAGGACCTCCAGGCGATCGCCGACAGCTTCCAGGGCGTCGAGCGCTCGTTCGCCGTCCAGGCCGGACGCGAGGTCCGGATCCTCGTCCGGCCCGACGAGATCGACGACCTCGCCTCATCACGCCTGGCCCGCGACATCGTCCGCAAGATCGAGGAGCAGCTGACGTACCCGGGCCAGATCAAGGTCACTGTCATCCGCGAAACGCGCGCCGTCGAGTACGCCAAGTGACCGGGTCCGGCCTCCGAGCGCGGCGACAGGCACGGCTCATCCTGTTCACGGCATGCTTCGTCGTCGCGTTCGAGGCGCTCCTTTTCATCGCGGCGCCGGGCAGCTGCATGTGCCCGATGATTTCGGAACCGCCCCCGCTCGTTCCCTGGCTGATCCCGGCCATCGGCGTCGGCGCGCAGGCGCTCGGGCTCGCCTGGATGATCCGGATTTACCGAGTCGACCCCGAGGCGCACGCGTCGCACTGGCGGTTCGAACGGTTCTGAGCCCGCAGGCCGCACCCCAGCGCTCGATGGGCGCCAGGGACCACTCGTCGGGTATCGTCCGGCGGTGACTGACGCGACTTCGGCGACCCCGCACTCCGCCATCGGGCTGACCCGGCTCGGCAACCCTGCCAACGGCAATGCTCCGCGGCCGCCCGGCGCCGTCCGGATCCTGATGATCGGCGACCTGATCGGCAAGCCCGGCCGGGTCGCGGTCGAGCAGGTTCTGCCCGAGCTGCGCGACGAGCGCGGGATCGACTTCGTGACCGCCAACGGCGAGAACGTGGCCGGCGGGATGGGCCTGACCCCTTCGACGGCCGACGCGATGTTCGC
>JANLYK010000328.1:0-3012 GCA_031365595.1 Chloroflexota bacterium
GGATCGGGTCCCGCGCAGCGACGAACCGCGAACCGTGTCAGGTCCGGAAGGAAGCAGCACTAAGCGATCCTCGTCGGGTGCCGCGGAACGGCCTGGTCCGAGCCGCTCCCAGTGGAGGGCGCGAGGCACCACAGGACGACGGTGGGTGCACGGCAACTTCCAGATCCGTTCGGGGCGGGTCGCCCGGACGTCCGGTCGGCCCCCCTCGCTGCCCAGACCCGCGACAGGAGCGCCGTGAGCTCGACCGCTCCGCACACGTTGATCGAGAGCCCCGACGCCGGCCGGGCGTCGGCCGCGATCGTCCCGCACCAGGCCCTCTACCGCCGGTGGCGGGCCCAGACGTTCAGCGAGATCGTCGGCCAGGGCGCGGTCGTGGAGACCCTCCGCAACGCTGTCCGATCCAACCGCGTGTCGCACGCGGTCCTCTTCGTCGGGCCGCGCGGGACCGGCAAAACGTCGCTCGCCCGGATCCTGGCCAAGGCCCTCAACTGCACGAACCTCCAGGACGGCGATCCGTGCGACGCGTGCGAGGCGTGTGTCGCCATCCGCGAAGGCCGGGCGCTCGACCTGATCGAGATCGATGCCGCGAGCAACCGCGGGATCGATGCGATCCGCGACCTGCGCGAGCGGATCCACTACGCCCCGACCGATCTCCGACGCAAGGTCTACATCCTCGACGAAGCCCACCAGATCACCAAGGACGCGTGGAACGCCCTCCTCAAGTCGCTCGAGGAGCCGCCCGAGTTTGTCGCCTTCATGTTCGCCTCGACCCATCCACAGGAGTTCCCGCCGGCGATCCTGTCGCGACTCCAGCGGTTCGACGTACGGCGCCTGACGGTCGACGAGATCGAGGGCAAGCTCGCCCGGATCCTGGCCACCGAGTCGGTCGCGGCCGAGCCCGGAGCCGTTCACCTGATCGCCCGCCTGGCGGCCGGCGGGATGCGTGACGCCGAATCGATGCTCGATCAGGTCCTCGCCACGGCCGGCGGAGCCATCGACGAGTCGTCGGTCCGCGATCTGCTCGGCCTGGCCGAAGCCGAGGCCGTCGGCCGCTTGGCGGGTGCGCTCGTCGACGGCGACGCGAGTGCCGGGTTGGCGGTCCTGTCCGAGCTCGACGATCGAGGTCGCGACGTCGCCGTCGTCCTCGATCAGGTCGTCGAGCAGATCCGGACCGAGTTGGCCGACGCGATCTCGCCTGATGGCGATCGATCGCGGAGCGGATCACTGTCCGCCGCGGCGCATCGACTGGCTGCCATCGATCCCGAGCGGCGCGGCGTCGGCGGCCTGCGCTTCCAGCTCGAGCTGGCGATCCTCGACGCCGCCACCCGACCGGACTCGGCCATGGTGCGCGAGCCGCGCGCGCTCGCCACGCCGCCAACGTCCGCCGTGACGCCGGCGCCTTCCGCCGGACCGCCCGTGTCACCTGCCGCCCAACCACCCGCCCAGGTTCGGGCACGGATACAACCCGGGCCCGAACCCATCGCCGAGACTCGATCAGCGCGCCCGGCTGCGCCTGTGGCCGTCATGGCCGAGGAGCCCGCGGCCGCGACGACCGCTCCGGCGAAGCCCGCGCCCGACGCACCCGGGCCTGCTCGGGAGTCGTCCCTGCACGAGCCGGGGTCGCCGTCCTGGGCCGGCGACGGCGTGGACCAGCTTCGGGCCGCATGGCCGGAGATCGTGGCCGTCCTCAGCCAGAGTCCGCCGGTCAAGCCCCTCATCGCCGCCTGCCGCCCGGTCAGCGTCGACGGCGCCGTCGTCACGCTCGGCTTCCCCGAGGACCAGGCGTTCCTCAAGGATGCGCTCGAGCGTCGGCGCTCGATGCTCGAGGAGGGAATCGGTCGAGTGTTGGGTCGGGCCGTGAACGTGCGCTGCGTGGCGACCAACCTCGAGCACGTCCCGGCGGTCCCGACCGGCGCCGCGGACTTGTACACCGAGGCCCGTCGGATCTTCGCCGACGATCTGGCCGACGTCGGCGAGGTCACCTGACCGCCGCCGTGCGCGCGGCTGCCGCTTCCGCCAGACTCATCGAACCGTATCGACACCGACAGGAGGACCGGACACATGGGCATGGGCAACCTGCAGCGAATGGCCCAGCAGATGCAGCAGGAGATGGGCCGCATCGAGGGTGAGCTGCGCGTCGCCCAGGTCGACGGCTCGGCCGGTGGCGGCGTGGTCAAGGCCGTCGTGACCGGCAAGCAGGAGCTCGTCTCGGTGACGATCGATCCGGCCGCGGTCGATCCGTCCGACGTCGACATGCTCCAGGACCTGATCGTGGCCGCGATCAACGATGCCCTCGGCGCATCCCGACGGATGGCTGAGGAGAAGATGGCCGCGGTCACCGGCGGGCTCAAGATCCCCGGCTTCTAGGTCGGCGGCACGTGGCATCGCCGCTGATCGAGCCGGTCGCGCGCCTCATCGAGGCGTTCGCGCGGTTGCCGGGCATCGGTCCGAAGACCGCCCAACGCCTGACCTATCACCTGCTCCGCGCGCCCGACGCCGAGGCGCGCATCCTGGCTGCCGCCCTCGTCGATGTCCGCGACAAGGTCGTCTTCTGCGATCGCTGCTTCAACATCAGCGACGCGCCGCTCTGCCCGATCTGCCGGGACCCTGCTCGCGACCAGACTCGCCTGTGCATCGTCGAGGAGCCGCTCGATGTCCTCGCCCTCGAGCGGACGTCGGAGTTCAAGGGCCTCTATCACGTCCTGCACGGGGCGATCTCCCCGATCGATGGAATTGGCCCCGACCGTCTCAAGGTTCGCGAGCTGCTGGCCCGGGCGGACGAGGCCAAGCGGTCCGGCGAGCCGTTCGTCGAAGTGATCCTCGCCACGAACCCGACTCTCGAGGGAGAGGCGACTGCGATGTACCTCGCGGAGCGCCTCGAGGACACCGTCGGCGTCGTCAGCCGGATCGCCCGGGGGCTGCCGGTTGGCGGCGACCTCGAGTACGCCGACGAGGTGACCCTGATCCGGGCCCTCCAGGGCCGGCGAGCCGTCTGACCGATCGATGTCACAT
>JANLYK010000331.1:0-13692 GCA_031365595.1 Chloroflexota bacterium
GCGTGTTCATGACATCCTCTCTGACCCTCGCGCGGATGCGGGCGAGGCTCGCCGAGGACAGGCGGTCGACATCTATCGGATCGGCAGTCCGGAGCACGTCGAGCGGATCCGGCTCGAAGTGCTCGTTCATGCGCGTTCCTCTCCGCTCCGGCGAACCGTTGTTCTGCCCTCTGCCAGTTCAGATGTCCGGATCGGCACCGAACCTTTCAGGCTCGGGCGGGCGAGTTCGTCGGCGAAGCGCCGTCGGGCCCGATGGAGGCGGATCGCGACGGCGTTGGCGGTGATGCCGAGGACGACCCCGGCCTCGGCCTGGCTGAGGCCTTCCCAGGCGAGGAGCCTGAGCAGCTCGCGGTCTGCGGGCGGAACGCGGTCGAGGGCGTCGAGGGCCGGCGAGTCGGCCGTCGGGGGTGGTGCGATCGGGCTCGGCTCGGAGCGCAGACGCACGCCGAGCCGAAGGCGGCGCCCGGAGCCGCGTCGCTGGTTGGCGACGATCCGGCGCGCGATGGCGAGCAGCCAGGGCAGTGCGCGAGCCTCAAGCGGCAGGTGATCGACCTTGCGCCAGGCCACCGCGAATGTCTCGGCAGCGGCATCCTCGGCGTCGGCCGCGGTCGGGACCCGGCGCAGCGTGTAGGCGAGAACGGCTCGCTGATGCATCTCGAAGGCCCGCTCGAACCGGTGAGCATCCGCGTCAGTCACAGGGCGGGTGACGAACGCGGGGAGGCTGCGGTTCCGTGACAAACCCGCGAATCGCGTCCATGCGGCTCCCGGCCGTGTCCGTCGACCGGTAGTCTGGCGTCCATGCCCGCGACCCCACCCCGTCCTTCGCCGCGCGCCGGGATGGGTGCTGTTCCGCACGACGGCGGCACGACCTTCCGGGTCTGGGCGCCGCACGCCACGTCCGTCTCGGTCGTCGGCACGTTCAACGACTGGGACGCGACGCGCGACATCCTTGCCCGGGACAACCGCGGCAGCGCCGAGACGTGGTCTGCCGTCGTTGCCGCTGCCGGACCCGGCGACGAGTACCGGTTCGTCCTCCAGACCCCGGCCGGCGAGCTGAACCGGATCGATCCGCGCGCCCGGCGCCTGACCAATTCGGTCGGCAACGGCGTGATCTACGACCCGGCCGCGTTCGACTGGGGCGACGCGGAGTTCCGCCAGCCGCCGTGGAACGATCTGGTCGTGTACGAACTCCACGTCGGGACGTTCAGCAACGGGATGCACGGCCGGCCAGGGACCCTCGACGGTGTCCGGAAACGCTTGCCGTACCTGCGCAACCTCGGGGTCGGGGCGATCCAGCTGATGCCTCCGTTCGAGTTCGCCGGCGACCGATCGTGGGGCTACAACCCGGCCTACCCATTCGCGGTCGAGAGCACGTACGGGTCGCCCGACGACCTGAAGGCGCTCGTTCGAGACGCCCACGCGACCGGGATCGCCGTCTTCCTCGATGTCGTCTACAACCACCTCGGCCCGTCCGATCTCGACCTCTGGCAGTTCGACGGCTGGTCGGAGGAGGGCAAGGGCGGAATCTACTTCTACGAGGACGATCGCTCGACGACGCCGTGGGGCGACACCCGCCCGGATTTCGGTCGAGCGGAGGTCCGCGCGTTCCTGCGTGACAACGCGATCCAATGGCTCGACGAGTTCCGGGTCGACGGGCTGCGCTGGGACGCGACGGCCTGGATCTCGAGTGTCCTCGGCGGGGGCAATGGCGCGGACGACCGGATCGAGGACGGCTGGCGGCTCATGGCCGACATCAACGCGGAGATCGCCGAGCGCTTTCCGGGCCGCCTGACGATCGCCGAGGACCTCCGCTCCGACCTCGCGATCACTCGACCGCGCGACGAGGGCGGTGCCGGCTTCGGGGCGCAGTGGGACGGCGCGTTCGTTCACCTCGTCCGGACCGCGTTGATCGCGGCCGCCGACGACGATCGTGATGTCGTGTCGGTCGCCGGCGTGATCGGCGATCCGTCGGCCGAGGGCTTCCGGCGTGTGATCTACACCGAATCGCACGACGAGGATGCGAACGGCTCGGCCCGCGTCCCCGAGGAGATCTGGCCCGGCTACGCGGACAGTTGGGCGTCCAAGAAGCGAGCGACCCTGGGCAGCGCGGTGGTCCTGACCAGCCCGGGTATCCCGATGCTGTTCCAGGGCCAGGAGCTGGTCGAGGGCTCGTGGTTCAACGACGAGGACGGCCTCGACTGGCAACTCCGTCACGGGCATGCCGGACTGCTCCGCCTGCACCGCGACCTGATCTCGCTCCGGCGCAATGCCGACGACGTATCGCGCGGGCTGCGCGGCGAGAACGTCCAGGTCCATCACGTGAACCCCGACGCGAAGGTCCTCGGCTGGCGGCGCTGGCTCGAGGGCGGGCCGCGCGACGACGTCGTGGTCCTTGCCAACTTCTCGGCCAACGCCTATCCCGACTATCACGTCGGGGTGCCGCGCGAAGGCCGCTGGCGGGTCCGGTTCAACAGCGACTGGGACGGCTACGACCCGGAGTTCGAGACCGTCGACTCGCTCGACGCCGACAGCGAGCCCGACGAGCACGATGACATGGGCCAGCGGATCGCCGTCGGCCTCGGGCCCTACTCGGTCGTGATCCTGTCCCAGGACGACTGACCCCGCCCCGACGCCGCGGCGTTCACCCCACGAGCCTATCGAGCATGGTTCGACCCGACCGGCCCGAATCCTGCGGACCTCGACCACCCGATGAGGATCCCGTGCAGGTTCGGCGTCCCGCCCCCGGAATCACGTCCCATACGCTCACTCGATGAGCGTCGGGGTCAGGGCGGAGGTCAGCGGCCGGCGCGCGCCCCGCGCATGGCCGTCGCCGTGGGGTGACCCTCTTCCGGTCCCGCCTCGAGGGCGGCGATGGCGCCATCCACGTCCTGGGTCGAGCGGTTCTGGCTGAGCTTGAACTTCGCCTCGATCCGCGCGATCGCGATCTCGACCCCGACGATCGCCTTGAGCTGGCCGGCGATGTACGGCGGAGGAGCGTCATCCACGGACCACGGCTCGGCTCGACCGGCTTCGTGGCGCGAACTCAAGGCCCGGACGTTCGCCTCGACCCATGCGGGATCGTCGTGGACCACGAGGCTGCCGTGGATGTGGGCCGTGATGTAGTTCCAGGTCGGGACCACCCGGCCGTGCTCGCGCTTGGTCGCGTACCAGGCCGGCGAGATGTACGCGTCGGGCCCGCGGACGATCACGAGCACCTCCCCGATCGGCGCCACCTTCCACTGGCGGTTGTTGCGCGCGACGTGTCCGAGCAATCGGCCGCCCGGTCCCGCCTCGGCGGTCGATCCGGCCGGCTCATGGATCAGGGGCAGGAACGTCGCAAGGAGCCCCTCGCCCGTCGCACTCACCAGGTCGGCCGCCCCGAGGTTGGCGAGCAGTTCGGCGACGTCCTCGTCGGTCGGACGGAAATGGTCGGGGATGTACACGTCCTGAGTATCGCCCGACGCCGCGGGACGCCGCCAGACGCCGCGGGCCCGCCGCCAGACGCCGCGGGCCCGCCGCCAGACGCCGACGGGCGCCGCGCGCTAGGCTGCGAGCCGTGCCGGAGTGGCGGAACAGGCAGACGCGGCGGACTTAAACTCCGCTGCCCGCAAGGGCGTCAGGGTTCGAACCCCTGCTCCGGCACCAGGCCGCGTGCGGCGATGCCCGATCAGCGGCGGCGGAACCCGAAGCGGCCGCCGGACTTGCGGTCCTCGGCTGGCGCACCCACGGCCACCGCATCGGCTCCGAAGGCGATGCTCGACAGCCGGGTGAGCCGCTCTGCCGGCGCCGATCGCGGTGCGCCGAGGACGATCGGGACGCCCTCGTTCACGGCCTTGAGGTAGAGGAACGGATCGTACGGAAGCTCCATGGCGATCTTCGTGCCCAGGCCGGCCTCGACGTCGCGGAGCTTGAGGATCTCGCGCCCGAACGTGTTGTTCAGGACGAACGTCGACTTGGCGGCGACCGTGCCGGCCTCGCTGAGGTACTCGACGAGCGCGGTCATCGACTTCAGGGCCGCGATCTCGGGGTTGACCACGAACAGGACGCTCTCGGCGTGTTCGAACACGCGCAGGGTTCGCTCGTCCAGCCATGAGCCGGTGTCGACAACGACCTGATCGTAGGTGTCCAGCAGCGTGTCGAGGATCCGGTCGATGTGATCGGCCGTGATCAGGTCGGCGAGCTCGGGACCCACCGGGGCGGCCAGGACGTGGAGGCCGCTGTCGTGCTTTGTCGCGTACGTCCGGAGCAGCTCGGCCTCGCGCATCGCCGCGTCCTCGCGGATGACGTCGGCAAGGGTCTGCCGGGGCTCGATGTTGAGATGGGTTGCGACCTGGCCGAACTGGAGGTCGAGATCGACGATGACGACCCGGTCGGGCTTGCGCTGCGCGGCTGCCATGGCGATGTTGACCGCCACGGTGGACGTCCCGACGCCACCCTTCGGGCTGTGGACCGCAACCGTCCGGTGGGTCTTCGACACCGTGACTCCGTCCGCGGACACGACCGAGCCGCGGTCCTTCGAGCGCTGGAAGCGCAGCAGGAGCGCCTCGACCCGGGCCTCCAGCTCGCGGGCGTCGAACGGGCGAGCCATCACATCGTCGGCGCCGGCCTCGAGGAAGCGGATCCGCTCTTCGACGTCGTCCGTCTGGCTGACGCACAGGACGGGAATCGGAGCCATCGACGGGGTTGCCCGGATCTCACGACAGACGTCGGCCGGCGACTTGCCCTCGCCGACGACGTCGACGATGACGATCTGGTGGTCGGCAACCTGGGCGAGTGCCTCGTCGGGGTTCGCCTGTGAGGTGACCGTGTAGCCGACGCCCGACAGGACGCTGGAGATCGACTCGCTGAGCGCCGGGTCGGTATCGATGAGCAGGACGGTGCTTGCGGGCACGCTTCCTCCGGGGACCTATGGGACGCGGGAAGGGTTGGGCATCGATCGAGCGAGCGATCGATCGCCGAGAGGATACAACGTGGCCCCGCCGGGCCGCCGTCGGCCGTCCGACATCGACCAGGCTGGGCGTCCCGCCCGATCCCCAGCGCCGATCGGCGAATCCGGAGGCCCGTGCTAGACTCGCCCCTGTTTCCTTTCGGTTCCGCGCGGCTCTGCCGTGAGCGGGACGATCCCCATTGGAAGGAGTGGACTGGCGCATGCGCCGATACGAACTCATGCTTGTCGTGCGACCCGACGTCGCCGACGACAAGGCCCAGGCGGTCATCGACAAGACGACTCGCCAGCTGGTTGCCGCGGGCGGCCAGATCATCAAGGTCGCACCGTGGGGCCGCCGCCGACTGGCCTACCAAATCGACCGGTTCCGCGAAGGCTCCTATCACATCATCCTCTTCGAGGCGCCCGGCGAAGCCCTCATCGAGCTCGAGCGAACCCTCCAGATCACCGAGGAGGTTCTCCGCCACCTGGTCACCCGTGACGATCGCCCGGCCCGGCCGGGGCGGACCGGCGCCGACGGCGAAGACGACGAGGACGTCGACGACGCCGAGATTCCGTCGGCCGTTGATGAGGACGACGACGGCGACGACCGCGCCGAGCGGATCGACGAGTCCGAGACCGAGGCGGCCCCGGCCGCCATCGACTGAGGGAGCACGACCATGGCCTTCAGCAAGGTGATGATCATCGGCAATCTCGGGCGCGATCCCGAGATGCGCTACACGCCGAATGGTCGCCAGGTCACCGAATTCAGCGTCGCGGTCACCCACCGCGGCCGTGATGCCGCCTCCGGCGAGTGGGCCGACCTCGGGACCGACTGGTTCCGGGTCACGGTCTGGGGCGATCGCGCCGAGCGTGCCGCCGAGGAGTTCCGCAAGGGCAACCGCGTGTTCGTCGAGGGCCGCTTCCGGACCCGCGAGTACGACGCCAAGGACGGCACGAAGCGAACCTCGCTCGAGATCACCGCGGACAATGTCATCGCCCTCGAGCGCAAGTCGCGCGACGACGATGGC
The DNA here is from genome assembly GCA_031365595.1 of Chloroflexota bacterium. Lineage (GTDB taxonomy): Bacteria > Chloroflexota > Limnocylindria > Limnocylindrales > CSP1-4 > CF-46. Next base: position 5,956 of record JANLYK010000331.1, read on the forward strand.
GGCGAGTTCGGGTCGTCCGGTCCGGCCTCCGCTCCGCAGCGCCCGGCCGGTGCCGGCGCCGCAACCGGCGCCCCGGCCGGTGCCGGCTCTTCGCGCGGTGGCGGCGGCGGTGGCGGCGGCTTCGACGACGGCCCGGGCGACCTCGACGACCTGCCGTTCTGACCACCTGATCCACTCCGGACCCGCCGGCCCGTACCGGTTGCGCGTCCGACCCTGAACCGAACGTCCGTGCGGCCCGCGGGTCGCGCCACCAGGAGACACGAATGCCACCTCCCGCACGAGCCAAGAAGCGCGACGACTACTACCGCGACCGCCGTCGCCGGAAGGTCTGCGCGTTCTGCGCCGACAAGACCGTCTCGATCGACTACAAGGAGGTCAACCGCCTCCGCCGCTACCTCTCGGAGCGAGCCAAGATCGAGCCGCGCCGGAAGACCGGCACCTGCGCCCAGCACCAGCGCGAGCTGGCCGTCGCCCTGAAGCGGGCCCGGATCGTGGCGCTCCTGCCGTACGCCCCGCAGCACCTCCGGCCGTAGCGTCGGCGCGGGGCGGCGCGACCGCTGACCCCCGTCCGCTCGACCCATGATCGACGGGATCCTGCTCCTCGGCGGGGGTGTCCTCGCCGGCCTGTTCGGCTCGCTTCTCGGGCTGGGCGGCGGGATCCTGATCGTCCCGATTCTCACGCTCGGCTTTGGGCTGCCGCTGATCCAGGCGGTCGGGGTGAGCCTCGTGGCGGTCATCGTGACGAGCGGCGCCGCGTCCGGGGTCTACCTGGAGCGGCGCGTTGCCAACCTCCGGCTCGGGATGACGCTCGAGTTGTTCACCGCGATGGGCGCCCTCGTCGGGGGACTCGTCGCCTTCCTCGTACCCGAACGAATGCTGCAGCTGGTCTTCGCCGGGCTGCTGACGTGGGTCGCGGTCACGATGCTCCGGCGCAAGGATCCAACGGCCAGCGTGCCGGAGTCCGAGCCCGCGACCGCCGCGGCCGTGACCCCGGACCCGTCCCCGGCCGCGGTCGCCGGAACGTCGCCGGCCGACCAGCGGGCCGCCTTCCTCGATCGCCTGTCGGGCCCCGACTACCGGGTTGGTCGACTCGGGCTCGGCGCCCTCGGCAGCGTCGGAGCCGGCGTGATCTCCGCCCTCCTCGGGATCGGCGGCGGGCTCGTCAAGGTCCCGGTGATGCACGTGGTCATGGGCGTCCCGCTGCGGATCGCGACCGCGACCAGCAACCTGATGATCGGGATCACCGCCTCGGCCAGCGCGATCATCTATCTCCTGCGCGGCGGCATCGACCCATACGTCGCCGCCCCGACCGCGATCGGGGTCTTCGTCGGGGCCAGCATCGGGTCGCGTGTCGCCCACCGGATCGACCTCCGGATCCTGCGCGGGCTGTTCGTCGCGATCCTGCTCTACACTGCGTGGCAGATGCTTCAGCGAGCAATCGCATGACCGCCTCGACCCCGGGCGGCCTGTATGGATCGGCGACGGGCGCCGGAACTTCATCATCCGAGCCCGAGGGACCGCCGGCCGATCCGGCGTCGCTGGAGCGGACAATCGCGCGGCTCCTGACGGTCGGAACGTACGTCTCGATCGGGCTGCTCACGATCGGCCTCGGGCTGATGCTTGGGTCGGGCATCGATCCGCTCGCGGGTGGCCCTGCGCTCGATCCCGCCCGCCTCGTTCCGGACGTCCTCGCGCTCCAACCGGCCGGCTTCCTGTGGCTCGGTCTCCTCGTCGTCGTCGCGACCCCGGCCGCTCGGGTCGGGGCGTCGCTGGTGGGGTACGCCCGGGCCGGTGAGCGGCCGATGGTCGTGGTCGCCGGCCTGATCCTCACCGTCATCGCGGTGAGCGTGGCGCTCGCGAAGGGACTGGAGGGCTGAGTTGGACATCCTGATCCTGGTCGGCGCGTTCGTCGTGATCCTGATCGGCGCGGAGCTGTTCACGAACGGAATCGAGTGGTTCGGGCGCAAGCTCGAGCTCGCCGAGGGCGCGGTCGGGTCGGTCCTGGCGGCCGTGGGAACCGCCCTGCCTGAGACGATGATCCCGATCATCGCGATCCTGTCGGGCGGCGGCTCCGAATCGTCGCACGGGATCGGCGTCGGGGCGATCCTGGGCGCCCCGTTCATGCTCTCGACCCTGGCCATGTTCGTGACCGGCGTGGCCGTCCTGTACGTGGCCCGGAACCGCCCGAAGCGCGACGAGATGCTGGTCGACACGAAGGTGCTCGCCCACGACATGCGCTACTTCTTCATCGCCTACGCGATCGCGATCGGCGCCGCCTTCCTGCCTCTCGAGCCGTCCTGGTTGAAATGGATCGTCGCGGTCGTCCTGATCGCGATCTACGGCTGGTACGTGAAGGGCCACTTCGAGGACGACGCCGATGTCGATCTCGAGGACCTGGCGCCGTTGCGCTTCAATCGGATCGATCCGGCGACGCCCAACGACGAGACCGCCGTGCCGCGCCTGCGGGTGGTCAACCTCCAGGTCCTGGCGGCCCTCGGCCTGATCATCGTGGGCGCGTTCTTCTTCGTCGGCGCCGTCGAGCACCTCGCGACGACGATCGGCATCGACCCGATCATCCTGACCCTCGTCATCGCCCCGATCGCGACCGAGCTGCCCGAGAAGTTCAACTCGGTGATCTGGGTCCGCCAGGGCAAGGACACCCTGGCGATGGGCAACATCACCGGGGCGATGGTCTTCCAGTCCACGATCCCGACCGTGGTGGCCCTGCTCTTCGCGGCCGACGCCTGGCACTTCAGCGCAGACAGCCGGGTCGCGTTCCTGTCGGCCGGGATCGCGTTCGCGGCCTCGGCGCTGATCTTCATCCCGATGGCCCGCTCCGGGAAGCTGCTCGGCAAGAATCTGCTCGCCGGCGGGCTGTTCTACGTCGTGTATCTCGGGATCGTGGCGGCCTCGCTGATGGGCGCGTTCTAGCGGTCGTCGCAACCTTGCGTGATATTCTCGATCAACCGTCAGACGACCCCGCGGCGTCCGCGCCGCCGACTCGCAGGAGCGTCCGCATGCTGACCCACAAGCCCGGCGAAGCCGACGCCACGTCCGCTTCCGAGACCCCGGCCGCGGATCCCCACGCGGCCGCCGCGCCGCGCGACCTCGGGGATGTCATCGCCTACTTCGAGGGCGACTTCGTGCCCATGCGCGATGCCAAGGTCAGCATCATGACCCACGCGTTCATGTACGGGACCGCCACGTTCGAGGGGATCCGGGCGTACTGGAACGCCGACCAGGGCAAGCTGTACGGGCTGAAGATCCGGGAGCACGTCGAGCGGATCCGCCAGTCGTGCCGGATTCTGTTCATGGAGAACGTGCCGTCGGTCGACGAGCTGACCGGGTTGATCGTCGAGACCGTCCGGCGCAACCACTTTCGCGAGGACGCCTACATCCGGCCGTCGTTCTACAAGTCGACCAAGGCGATCGGGGTCCGCCTCCATCACCTCGAGAACGAGCTGTACATCATCGCGATCCCGTTCGGGAACTACGTCGACACCGAGGCCGGGATCCGGGTGATGACCTCGTCCTGGCGGCGGAACGCCGACGAGGCGATCCCGGCACGCGGCAAGATCGTCGGCGGCTACGTCAACATGGCGTTCCAGAAATCCGAAGCGGAGCTCAACGGGTTCGACGAGGCGATCGTGTTGACCGCCGATGGCCACGTGAACGAGGCATCGGCGGCGAACGTGTTCGTGGTCCGCGACGGCATCGCGCTGACCCCGCCGGTCAACGACGACCTGCTCGAGGGCGTGACCCGGCTGGCGATGATGGAGCTCCTTCGGAACGAGAAGATCCCCGTCGTCGAGCGCTCGATCGACCGCTCCGAGCTGTATGTCGCCGACGAGATGTTCCTGTGCGGGACCGGCGTCCAGATCTCACCTGTGACCGAGATCGACCACCGCCCGATCGGATCGGGCGCGGTCGGCCCGATCACGTCGATCGTCAAGGAGCGCTACTTCGACGCGGTCCGCGGCCGCCTGCCGGAGTACAAGCACTGGCTCACGGAGATCCCCGCCGACTGATCCCGCGGCGCCGGCGAACGGCGGCCCGCCAGCGCTTGACCCGGCACGCGACTCAAATCGGGCCTGAGCACGCTCAGCCGTGTGCCGATCCGGCGTGGGCTGAGCGTGCCGGAGCCGGATTTGACCCGGCATCCGAGTCAGCGGCCCGACCGCGCGGGACTGAGCCCCGGGTCAGGAGCTGGGTGGCGGGGTCAGCGTCGGCGTCGAGCCGGCGGTCGTGATCACGACGTCGACCTTGATCGCCGGATCGGCCTTCGTCTCGACCTGGACCTTGAACGTCTTCTCGAGGAAGGCGATCGTCTCGGTCAGGCGCGTCTCCGCCCCGTTGTAGAGAACGATCTTCGTCGCTGCCAGGCCGGTCGCCTCGGGCTTCAGGTTCGGGGCCGAGGCGGTCAGGCCGTAGTAGTCAAGGTAGCCCGCGACGTCGGACGCCTCGCCCTGCTGGCTTGTCCCGTTCAGGACCCAGATCGAGCCGTTCTCGGCCGCCAGCGCCGCACGCGTGTTCTCGAGGTCCGGATCGACTTTGAACGCGTTCGCCACCGCCGTCCGGATCTTGCCGATGTCGGGCAGGTACTTGTAGATCGGGGCAAGAACCTGGGACCCGTAGCGCGGGTAGGCGAACACGTACGAGCGGATGTTCTTGGTGTCGATCGTCGTCGAGAGGCCCGCCAGCTTGGCCAGCTCGCCCTGGGGAACGTCGGTCTTGACCGTGGCCTTGACCGCGGCCAGGAGCTCCGGGATCCGCGGGATCAGGTTCGGCACGTCGGCCTGCTCGCGGAGTGAGGTCAGGACGCGCTGCTGGCGATAGCCCCGGTCGAAGTCGTCGGATCCGTGGCGGGACCGGGCGTACACGAGGGCCTGGGCGCCCGTCATGTGCTGGATCCCGGCGGGAATGTAGACCCTCGACAGGCGCCCGGTGTCGCTCGGATAGCTGTCGTCGAGGACGGGCACCTGGACGTTGATCGTCACCCCGCCCATCGCGTCGACGACCTGCTTGAAGCCGTCGAAGTTGACCTCGACGAAGTACTTGATATCCAGGCCGTAGAGCTCGCCGAGGACCGATTTCAGGCCGTTGTATCCACGCGTCCGGCTCGTCCCCGGGACGAGGTCCGGACGTCCCCGGATCGCCGTGAAGAACGAGTTGATCTTCGACTGATACGACGAGCCGAAGGCATTGCGCAGCGGCCCGGCCGGCATCGGGATCCCGACGGAGTCGCGCGGCAGGCTGAACATCGCGACCTGGCCGCTCGTCGGGTCGATCGAGACCACGATCAGGGTGTCGGTGTTGTACGTGCCCTCGCCGGGCCGCTGGTCGGACCCGATCAGCAGGACGTTCAGGCGCTCCTTGCCGTCCCACGGCGGGATCGTCTGGTTCGGGAGAGCCGAGTTCAGGACCGGCGGCGGCGTGGCGGTGGCCGTCGGTGAGTCGATCGGCTCGTCGGTCGGACCGGCCGAGCTGCCTGGTGACCCCGACGGCGTCGCGTCGCACTCGCCGTTGTCCGGGTCTTGATCGGAGATGAAGACGCACGGGTCGTCGAGGGCGCCCATCGCGAGGAGGTCATAGCGGGCGACGACGACGTGCGCCCCGGACATCACGAGGATCACCGTAAACAGCCCCGCGACCGAGACCGGGTTGAAGACGAGCCGCGGCCGACCGAGCCGTCCGCCGCCGCTCGCGGCGACGGCATTCAGGAAGACCGTCACCCGGTACGCATCGATGATCGCGACCAGCCGGTAGCCAAGGGCGACGAGGTTGAACAGGAAGAGCCCGGGCAGGACCCACGGCGTCAGGACGAACTGGAGGATCTGGGTCCCCGACATCCGCAGGAACACGCCGGCCAGGAGGGCCGAAAGCAGGATCGGCGGGGCCGCAAATCCGAGGGCCCGTTGGGACGCCCCGGCGTAGGCATGGCCGAGCCCCGGGAAGAGGAGGGACAGGAAGGCGGCGACGAAGGGCGACTTCCCCGACGGTCGTGCGTCCTTCGTGCGCTGCATCGCAAGGTAGGATACCCGGACACCCGTCGGTCGTCGCCGAGGCCGCCCGCCTCCGCGACCGTGCGCCGACGACACCACTGATTCCGCCCACCCGCCCACCCTCGCGTTGAGTAGCCGCTTTCTCCGAGGCCCGATGTTCCGATCCGTCAGCGCGAAACCCGACCTCGTCGCCCAGGAACTCGAGATCCTCGCCGAGTGGCGCGAGCGTCGGACGTTCGAGCGGCTGCGCGCCCGGAACGCCGGCGGCCCCACCTGGAGCTTCCTTGACGGGCCGATCACGGCCAACAACCCGATGGGCGTCCACCACGCCTGGGGCCGGGCCTACAAGGACCTCTACCAGCGCTTCCACGCGATGCTCGGACAGGACCAGCGCTGGCAGAACGGGTTCGACTGCCAGGGGCTGTGGGTCGAGGTCAACGTGGAGCGCGACCTGGGCTTCACGAGCAAGCGCGACATCGAGGCCTACGGGATCGCCGAGTTCGTCTCGCTCTGCAAGCAGCGCGTCCTGACCTATGCCGCCCGCCAGACCGAGCAGAGCATCCGGCTCGGGATGTGGATGGAGTGGAACGATCCCGACGAGCTCCGCCGACTGCGCGACCTGCTCGCCGCCGACCCCACCGCGACGGCCACGATCGAGGGCCCCGACGGGCCGATCACCGACACCGTGGAGATGCTCGTCGGCCGGCTCGGGATGCCCGATGTCGGGGGCAGCTACTTCACGTTCAGCAACGAGAACAACGACCTGATCTGGGGCTTCCTCAAGGAGGTCCACCGACGGGGCTGGCTGTACAAGGGCCACGACACGATGCCGTGGTGCGCCCGCTGCGGCACGGGCATCTCGCAGATGGAGATGAACGAGGGCTACGCCGACCGCGAGGATCCCGGCCTGACCGTTCGCTTCCCGCTCGTCGACCGACCGGGCGAGGACCTCCTGGTCTGGACGACGACGCCGTGGACGCTCACCTCGAATGTGGCCGCGGCCGTCGGCGAGGAGCTCCGCTACGTCAAGGTCCGCCAGGGCGACGCGATCCACTGGCTGGGCAGGGGCACGCTGAAGCAGGCCCTCGAGGGGCCGTTCGAGATCCTCGAGGAGCGGTCCGGTGCCGAGCTCGTCGGCTGGCGCTACGCGGGCCCGTTCGACGAGTTGCCGGCGGTGCGCAAGGCGTTCGCGGCGGGCGCGTCACAGATCGCGCCCGATGCCCCGTACGAGCACCGGATCGTCGGCTGGGCGGACGTCGGCGAGGAGGAGGGGACCGGGATCGTCCACATTGCCCCGGGCTGCGGGGCCGAGGACCACGTGCTCGGCAAGCAGCTCGGACTGCCGATGATCGCGCCGCTCGACGACAGTGGGATCGTGATCGACGGGTTCGGGGCGCTGACCGGACGCGACGTCCGCGACGTGACCGACCCGGTCGTCGAGCACCTCAAGCGTGAGGGCCGTTTCCAGCGCCTCGAGACGATCAACCACCGCTACCCGCATTGCTGGCGCTGCCAGACGCCGCTCGTCTTCCGCCTCGTCGACGAGTGGTACATCTCGATGGGCCCGGTGTACGACAAGCCGCGGGCCGAGCTGACCGCCGCCGAGGTCGATGCCAGCCTGCGCTATCAGATCATGGACGTCGTCGATCGCATCCGCTGGATCCCCGGCTTCGGCCACGACCGGGAGCTCGACTGGCTCCTGAACATGCACGACTGGATGATCAGCAAGAAGCGC
>JANLYK010000038.1:0-13218 GCA_031365595.1 Chloroflexota bacterium
CCCGTCCTCGTTCCAGATGCTCATGTGGAGATGACCCGACGAACCGGTCCAGGTGTGGTCGGGCTTCGACATGAACGTGATGCCCCAGCCGTTGAGGTAGGCGATCTCCTTCGCACCGTGCTTGAAGATCACGCTCCGATCGGCCGACTCGAGGACGTGGTCGTAGCGGATGTTGACCTCGTGCTGGCCGGGCGCAGCCTCGCCCTTGCTGAACTCGATCGGGACCCGGGCCTCGGTCATCTGGTTGCGGAGCAGCCGATGAAGCGGCTCGGCCTTGGTCGCCTGGAGGAGGTGGTAGTCCTCGTTGTAATAGCCGAAGCGCTGGGGGATCCCCCAGCCGAGCCTGGCCGACTCTTCCCACGACTCCTTGAGGACGTAGTACTCGAACTCGGAGCCGGCCTTGATCGTGAGACCGTGGTCGGCCGCCCGGGCGACCTGGCGCTTGAGGATCGTCCGCGGCGAGACCGCGATCTCCGCGTGATCCTCTTCGGTGAACGTGTCCGACAGGACCATGGCCGTCTTGTCGAGCCAGGGCAGGACGCGCAGGGTGTCCCAGACCGGCTCGGCGATCCAGTCGCCGTAGCCCGTCTCCCAGTTCATCAGGGCGAAGCCCTCGGGCGTGTTCATCTCCATGTCGGTGCCGAGGAGGTACGTGCAGAAATGGGCGCCGTGGTCGATGACCCCCTCGAGGAACGCCTGGGCCTGGACGCGCTTGCCCATCAGCCGCCCCTGCATGTCCGTGATCGCGACGACGAGCGTGTCGATCCGGCCGTCGCGGACCATCGCCTGGAGTTCCTGGAGGCGCGGGTGGCCGCGGTCCGAGCCGTGATCGCCGTGCGTGGACGGAGACATGAGAACCCTCCGCAATGCCGAAGCTGCTACTTCGCGGTCATCCCGCCGTCGGCCACGATGACGCTGCCCGTGACGAACGATGATTCGTCCGAGGCGAGGAAGAGCGCGACGTTGGCGATCTCGCGCGGCTCGCCCGGCCGACCGATCGGCTGGAAGGAGTCGATCGTCGCATAGACCTCACTCAGCCCGCCGAGCATCTCCGCATGGGCGTAGTTGATCGGGGTGTCGACCCAGCCCGGCGCGATCGCGTTGCAGCGGATGCCCTGCTTGGCGTAGTCGAGGGCAATCCCCTTGCTGAGCATGACGATCGCGCCCTTCGAGGTGGCGTAGATCGCGAGGAACGGCTCCGCGACGAGGCCATTCACCGAGCTGGTGTTGATCAACGATCCACCGCCACCCCGGAGCATGTGCGGGATCGCGTAGCGGCACCCGTAGATGCAGCCTTTGACGTTGACGTTCAGGGTCCGGTCGACGACCTCGTCGGGAACTTCGTGGAACACGCCCGGGATGTTGATTCCGGCGTTGTTGAAGACCGCGTGGAGTCCGCCCCAGCGCGCGACCGTGTCGTCGGTCCAGGCCTGGACCTGGCGCGGATCCGCGACGTCACCCGCGACCGCATGGGCGGCGTCGCCGATCTCGCGCGCGGTAGCCCGGGCGGCATCCTCGTTGATGTCGACGCAGGTCACCCGAGCGCCTTCCTCGGCGAAACGGATGGCGCTCGCCCGGCCGATTCCGGACCCGGCTCCGGTCACGATCGTGACCTTGCCGCCCAGCCGGTCGCCCATGGTCGTCTCCTGTCGTAGTCCCGGCGCAGTCTCGCGCCCCGTGAAACCGCCTTGTGTCCACCGAGCCGCCGTGCCTATTGTTGCAATGGGGGAAGCCCACGCGTCCCGGCGAACCGTCACGTGGATCGGATGGAGGGTTAAGGGATGGCTGGTTCGGACACCGAACGACTGCATCAACTTGGATACGCACAGGAGTTGCGCCGCGGGATGCGGACGTTCTCCAACTTCGCAGTCTCGTTCACGATCATCTCGATCCTGTCGGGATGCCTGACGCTCTTCGCGTTCGCGATGTTCACGGGCGGCCCGGCGGTCATGACCATCGGCTGGCTCGTCGTCGGCTTCTTCGTGACCCTCGTGGCACTGGGCATGGCCGAGGTTGCCTCGAGCTACCCGACCGCCGGCGGCCTGTACTACTGGGCGGCGAAGCTCGCGCCGGAGTCCGGCGCCAACCCGGCCGCCTGGAGCTGGTTCGTTGGCTGGTTCAACTTCATCGGCCAGGTCGCCGTCACGGCCGGAATCGACTTCGGGCTCGCGTTCTTCATCAACGCGTTCCTCAATCTCATGTGGGGTGTCTCGACCGCGCCGATCGTGACGATCGCGATCTTCGGCATCGTCCTGTTCATCCACGGGCTCCTGAACACCTTCGGGATCCGGCTCGTGTCGCTCCTCAACCAGGTTTCGGTGTGGTGGCACGTCGTGGGTGTCGCGGCCATCGTGCTGGTCACCGTGGTGTTCAACCAGCACCCTCGGACCGACATCGGCACGGTCTTCTCCACGTTCGTAAACGGCACGGGAAGCGGCGGCGACAACCCCGAATGGCCCGGCCCGCTCCTCCTCGGGATCCCGCTCTACGTGATGCTGATCGGCCTGCTCAACGCGCAATACACGTTGACGGGCTATGACGCGTCGGCGCACATGTCGGAGGAGACCCACGACGCGTCGACCTCAGCGCCGCGCGGGATCGTCTTCTCGGTCGTCGTGTCCGTGATCATGGGCTTCATCCTGCTGACGGCGATGAACATCGGGATCACGCCGGCCAGCGTGTTTCCGGCGCTCGACGGGACCGCGAACGGCGCGACGGGCTACCAGCACGCGCTCGATTCGTACGCGACTCTCTCCAACGCCGGTCCGCCGATCACGATCTGGATCGACGCGGTCGGCCAGACCGGCGGCCTGATCGTGTTGCTCCTCGTGATCGGCGCCCAGTTCTACTGCGGGATGGCGTCGGTGACCGCCAACTCGCGGATGATCTACGCGTTCTCGCGCGATGGCGCGATCCCGGGATCGAGCTTCTGGCACCGGATCAACCCGCGGACTCGGACGCCAACCAACTCGATCTGGCTCGCAGCGGTGGGTGCGTTCATCCTCGGTCTGCCGTACCTGTACAGCCCGGTCGCGTATGCCGCGGTTGTATCGATCGCCGTCATTGGGCTGTACGTGGCCTACATCGCCCCTGTCTACCTCCGCCTCCGGGCCGGCAGCCGGTTCCAGGAGGGACCCTGGACGCTCGGGCGCTGGAGCCGGCCGATCGGGATCGTCTCCACGATCTGGGTCGTCTTTATCGCGATCCTGTTCATGCTCCCGCTGGTCCAGCCCATCAACATCAGCACCTTCAACTACACGCCGGTCGTGTTCCTCGTGGTCATCGGCGGCGTCGGCCTTTGGTGGGTCGTCTCGGCCAAAAACTGGTTCACGGGTCCCAAGGTGCAGGGCACGCCTGAAGAGCTCGCTGCCATCGAGCGCGATCTGGAGCTGGCGGAGGCCTGATCTGGCAGCCCACTCGCACGAACGCCCGGCCGACGGCCGGGCGTTCTGATTCGCGGTCGGGAGCCGCCCGCGAGATCAGTAGAGCATCGTCGTCCCGGTGGGGAACGTGAAGTCGAACGTGTTCGGGGCCAGGGCGGCGTCCGGGTCGTAGTCGGTCACCCGAGCGTCGCGGGTCACGACCCCGCCGATCGACTCCTCGAGCCGCAGGATCACGCCGTCGGACCGGTCTGCCCAGACCCGGATCGCGAAGTCCGGCCGGTCGGCGGACATCTCGATCGTCCGAGGGTGGTCGCAGGTCAGGAGCACGGCTTCGCGCCGGGCAACATCATCGAGCCCGACCACGGCGCAGGTGCCGGTCGCGAGCACGTTCTGGCAGTAACCCGCGGGATGGATGAACGCCTCGGGCAAGGTCTCCATCGGCAACGCGGTGAGCGGGGCGTAAACTCGGCTCGGGCCCGGCAAGTCACGCGATTCGCGGCCGCTGATGCCGACGACGCCGCGCCGGACGGGCCGTTCGGTGCCGAGCTTGTGCGGGCCGCTGTAGGTCCGGACGACCTCGCCGTCGGACACCCACAGCTCGTAGTTGCCGGCCGTCCCGAGGCTGGGCTCGCTGGTCGTCACCCGGGCGTCGCTGGGGTGACGGAGCGCGGTCTCGACGACGACGAGATGCTCGCCCCGGGCGGTGAACGAGCGTTCCTCGATCCGCATCCGGAGCGTGTCGAAGCGGAGTTCCGCGTCGCGCATGAAGGTGAACAGCTCGTCGACGGTCGGCAGGCCGGCGCCGGGCAAGGTGGCCAGCTCCGGGCGCGGCCGCCGATCGACCGGCATCGGCAGGTCCGCGGCGCGATCCCAGAGGCGTGTCGAGGTCATGGCCGCGATTGTAGCCGGGGCCTTGACATGCAATCACGGTCGGCGTATATATCGCAGGACGATATAACGAGTTGCGGTATATCGCGATCCGACCCGACTGGAGGGAACTACCGTGAAGGTCCTGCATCGACTGACCCTGACGATCGGAGCGCTGGGCACGGCCCTCGCCCTGATCGGAGCCCTCGCCGTCCCGACGTTCGCCGGCGGTGCCACGCGCGCGAGTGCCACGATCGTGAACACGAGCGGCATGGCGATCGGCTGGGCCCGCTTCGTTGAGGACGCCACCGGGCTTGTCCACGTCAGCGTCCACGTCAAGGGCCTGACCCCAGGGCTGCACGGCATTCACATCCATCGCGCGGGCGACTGCACGTCGCCCTTCACCGCTGCGCAGTCCCACTACAACCCGGGCGGCCTTTCCCATGGCCTCGACAACTCTTCGGGCCCCCATGCGGGCGACCTGCCGAACCTGACGGTCAACGACGACCTGATTGGCCACCTCGACACGACGACCGATCGAGTGACGCTCAGCGACGGCCCGACCACCTTGTTCGACTCCACGGTCGGCCAGGTCGGAAGCTCGCTCGTGATCCACGCCGGGCCGGACGATCAGGTCACCGACCCCACCGGTGGAAGCGGCGGACGAGTCGCGTGCGGCGTGATCCTGGCCGGTTGAGGTGATCGAGCGACGGGGGTTCGGACGGTTCGCGGAGCCGGCGAGGCTCATCCTCGTCGCGCTCCGCGACGGACCGCGCGGCGTCGTCCGGCTCTTTGATGAGATTCGCCTTCTCGATGGCCCGATCGGGCCGGGGACGCTCTACGCTGCGATCGCCCGGCTCGAGCATCTGGGCCTGATCGAGCCGGCAACCGAGGACGATGGACGTCGGGCGTATCGTCTGACCGGAGGGCTGACTTAATGTCGATGCTGATCCGTCTCTACCCGCAGGCCTGGCGCGACCGCTACGAAACGGAGATCCTCGATCTCCTCGCCGAACGGCCAGGTTCCGTTCGCGACGCCGTCGACCTCGTGCGCGGCGCCGTCGACGCCCACCTCCACCCGAACGTCTCGGTCGTCGCGCCCGAGCCCGGCCCGTGGACTCATCGCCTCCCCGGCCTCCTCGCGCTCGCGGCGGGACTGATGGTGACGTTCGCGACCCTGTCGATCTCCGCTGGCGCCGGTCCCGACTGGGGTGTGGCCGGCAATCTCCTGGGGATCGCGTTCCTCCTGATGCTGGTCAGCCTGCCGGGCGAGTACCTGGCCCCGTACGGACGCCAGATGGCGCTCGCGTTCTCCTGCATCGTCGTCGGCGTCGTGAGCGCGTCGGCCACGAACTGGTGGCAGCCGGCCATCCTCATGGCGATCGGCGCCGAGGTGGCCGCCCTGTCCGGTCTCCTCGCCGTCGCCGCGATCCGGGCCGGCGTCGGGTCGGGCTGGCGCTGGCTCCTCGTGCAGGCTGGCGTCCTGGGTCCGCTCGCGATCGTGGCCGGGATTACGGCCCTCCGAGAATGGACGGGCATCGCGCTCGTCGACGTCGCCGCGCGCACGACGGCCCTGTTCGGCCTGCCCTACGGGCTCGCCTGGCTCGTCGTCGGCTTGCGCATGATGGTCCGCGGATCCGCGACCTTCACCGACCCGCCCGACCATCCCGCCCCTGCACCCGAAGGACAGCCGGCATGACCAGGCCACTCGGCGACCTCGGCCGCTTTGCCGAGCCGTCCCTCTACATCCTCGTCTCGCTCAGCAACGGACCGAAGCACGGCTACGCGATCATGACCGACGTCGAAGAGATGTCGGGATCGCCGCTCGGGCCGGGGACGCTGTACGGTGCCCTCGCCCGACTCGAGAAGCGCGGCCTCATCGAGGCTCTCGAGCCCGAGGAACGGCGCCGGCCGTATCGGCTGACCGCGCTTGGAGCCACGACCGTTGAGGCCCAGCTCAAGAGCCTCCAGGGGTTCGTCCAGACCGGGCTCGCCCGGCTCGGAGGCTGATCCGACGCGCCGCCTCATTGCGCTCTATCCTCGGGCGTGGCGGGACCGCTACGCCGCGGAGTTCGAGGATCTTCTGACCGACCGCCCGATGTCGCTCCGCGATCGATTCGACATCGCCCGTGGGGCGATCGACGCGTGGATTCATCCCCAGGTTCGAGCCCGGCGGATCGCTCGCGCGCCGACCGCTCCGAGCGGCGGCCGACTCCTCGGGGCCGCACTGGCGGTCGTCGGTGGCGGGCTGTTGATCCTCGCCGGCGTCGGCATGGTCGGCACGCGGGTCGATCCATCGCTCACCTACAAGCAGGTCGACGTCCCGTTCCTGGCCATGATTCTGGGGATGCTCGTGGTGTCGATCGTGGCGATCGTTCGCTCGGCGAGCATGTCTCACGGGGCCGGTCCGGCCACGGCGGCCAGCGTGATCATGCTCGCTGGTGCGCTCGGAACGGCAACGCCCTGGCCCTTCCTGGTCATCGGACTCTTTGGCTTCACGGGCGCGGCCACGGTATTCGGCCTGATCCTCGCGGCTCGAGACCGGCAGCCCGTCGGCGCCCTCGTCGCGATTGCTTCCCTGCTCATGACAGGCATCAACACCGAGGACGAGCGCGCGTTGCTGACGATCCCGGTCGCCGCCGCCTGGATCCTCCTGGGCATCGCCGATCTGCGTCCGGCGGCGTCTTCGATCGCGGTGCCGACGACAGAACAATCCGGGCCATGAACCCGGGCATCCGGGCCGCCCGCAGGCGAGGCCTGACTCGCCGACAGCTGCTCCGGCGCTCGATCGGGGCGGGGGTCGGCATCTGGCTTACCGAAGCGACCGCAGCGACACTCGGGTTCTGGTGGCCGACCTCGGCGATCGGCGCGCCGCGCGTCCGGGTCGGGACGCTCGACGACCTGATCGCGGCCAACGCGGGTCTGCCCGTGGCCGACGGGTTCCCGGCCTACGTGGCCGCCGCCCGGGCGTTCGTGATGACGATCGATCCGGGCCGGGGCGGCTGGGCGGCGGGCTCGGACCCGACCGGTGACGGCAGTGCGCTCAACGTCCGCGCCGTCTCGCAGGTCTGCCCCCATCTCGGCTGCCGGCCCAATCCCTGCGTCGAAGATTTCTGGTTTCACTGCCCGTGCCACCAGTCGCGTTACGACCGGCTCGGGATCAAGCCGTTCGGCACGATTTATGGACCGGCCGATCGTTCGATGGACCGGTTCGCGATCGAGGTCGACGAGGCGGTCGTCCTGACGGTCGACACGACCCACATCGCGCTCGGCCCGCTGCCGATCGTGCTCGGGCAGCCGGGCCTCATCCCGCCGCGCGTCCAGAACGGCTGCGGCGGGTGACGGGGGACCGACGGCCGGCCGGGGACCGACGGCCGGCCGGGGCCCGCCTGCTCCGGCTCTACCCGGCCTCGTGGCGAGCACGGTACGGCGACGAGGCGCTGGCCGTCCTCGAGCAGGCCCGGCTCGACCGTGGCGGCGGCCTCGACCTGGTCCGCGGTGCGATCGACGCCCGGCTCCACGGCTCCGCCCGCATCCCGGCCGTCGCGGCCCTCGTCGCCGGCGGCATGTGAAGGTGGGCCGGCACGAATGTGACGGGACAGCCGACGCCGCCGGACTGGCCCGCGGTGCGCTGACCGGGTTTGGCTACGGCTGGCAGACAGCCGCGGCCCAGGCGGTCGGCGTGCTCGGGGTCGGGCTCGTCGGGCTGACCATCCTGCGCGCCGGCGAAGACCAGTTCGGCGGG
This sequence comes from Chloroflexota bacterium, assembly GCA_031365595.1. Taxonomy (GTDB): domain Bacteria; phylum Chloroflexota; class Limnocylindria; order Limnocylindrales; family CSP1-4; genus CF-46. The sequence goes on from JANLYK010000038.1 coordinate 7,996, forward strand.
CTGCTGGTGCTCGCGCCGCCCCTGATGCTCATCGCCTGGGCGCCGGCGTGGCTCGTGTTCGGGCTGGCCTGGACGCTTGTCGGTTAGGTGCTCCTCACCCGGCCGGATCCGGTCGATCTCCTGAGAACCGGTCGCGCCTGACGGCTCGAGCGACGAACCGGAGGGTTCGGCCGGTCAGCCGCCGGCGGGTCCACCGCCGAGACCCGGCTCGGTCATTGCCGCCGGGTCGAGAAGCTCGTCGAGGCGGTCGGGCGCGATCCCGCGCTCCGTCGCGAGCTCGCGGATGGTGCGGCCGCTCTTGAACGCCTCCTTGGCGAGCGCGGCCGCGGCGTCGTAGCCGATCTCCGGGGCGAGGGCGGTCGCGAGCATCAGGCCCTGCTCGACGAGGGCCGGGCCGCGATCCGTCGCGATCAGCCCGGTCACCGCCCGGTCGGCGAAGTTGCGGGCGCCGGCCGCGAGAAGGGCGATGGACTCGAGGAGCGCTGCGGCGGTCACCGGGAGCATCACGTTCAGCTCGAGGAACGATCCGGTCTGGCCGAACGCGACCGTCGTGTCGTTGCCGAGCACGCGGGCGACGACCATCGTCAGGCTCTCGATGATCACCGGGTTCACCTTGCCGGGCATGATCGACGAGCCCGGCTGGGTCTCCGGCAGGGCGATCTCGGCGAGACCGGCCCGCGGGCCCATGCCCATCAACCGGACGTCGCTCGCGATCTTCCAGAGGCTGAGCGCGATCGTCCGGAGCGCGCCATGGGCGGCGATCGCGGCGTCGAGCGTGGCCTGGGCGTGGAAGTGGTTCGGCGTCTCGCGGACGTCGAGCCCGGTCAGGGCGGACAGGCGGCCGCACGTCGCGGCGGCGAAGTCCGGGTGGGCATTGATCCCCGTCCCGACGGCTGTCCCGCCGAGCGGCACGCTCAGCAGCTCGGCCTGGGCGGCCCGCGCCCGACGGATCGACTCCTCGAGCTGGCCTGCGTAGCCCCGGAACTCCTGGCCGAGCCGGATCGGCGTTGCGTCCTGGAGATGGGTCCGGCCGGTCTTCACGACGGGCCACAGCTCGTCGGCCTTCGCATCGAGCGCGGCCCGGAGCGTCTCGAGGGCGGGAATGAGGCGCTCCTCGATCTCGATCGCGGCCGACAGCTGGAGGGCGGTCGGGATGACGTCGTTCGAGGACTGGCACTTGTTGACGTGGTCGTTGGGGTGGACCGTGGCGCCGAGGCGGCCGCCCGCGAGGTGGGCCACCACCTCGTTCATGTTCGTGTTCGTCGAGGTGCCCGACCCGGTCTGGTAGATGTCGATCGGGAACTGGTCGTCGTGGTCGCCCGCGGCGACCTCGGCAGCGGAGCCGGCGATCGCCGCGCCCAGGTCGGCCTCGAGTAGCCCGAGGTCGGCGTTCGTCTGGGCGGCGGCCTGCTTGATCAGGGCAAGGGCCCGGATGAACGGCCGCGGGAAGCGCTGGCCCGAGATCGGGAAATTCAGGACCGCGCGCTGGGTCGATGCCCCGTACAGGGCGTCGGCCGGGACCGCCATCTCGCCCATCGAGTCGCGCTCGGTGCGGGTCGCCCCGCCGGCCGCCGGTCCGGGTTCGGTCGTCATCACCCGATTGTAGGCGGCGAACGGGTCAGCTCGAGGACGGCGGGCCAGGATCCACGGCCAATCCCGATCGTGATCCGTGTACGGCATCAGTTCAGCACGAGTGAGCGTGCCCGAATGGCCGGGCGAGCGTCCACGAGGCGATCCTGCAATCGGGCCGAGCTCATTTGTCTGGATCTGATGTTCCTGGTGGATCAGGGAGGGCCGCTGCCGCGGCCGCGGTTCGGCCCTCCACCGCCGGGACGCGTCCGACTCCGCCTCGTAGACTTCGCCGCCGGGGGAGGGAGGAGGAATGACCGCGTGCCGACGATCCGGGCCAACGGCCTCGACATTGCCTACGACGTCCATGGAGCCGGGCCGCCGCTCGTCCTGCTCCACGGCGCGACGTCGCTCGGTTCGCGCGATTTTGCCGCCCAGATCCCGCTGTTCGGGCGGGCGTTCCGGATCCATGTCCCGGACGCGCGCGGCCACGGTCGGACGCGCTGGGACGCGGCCGACGGCTTCCGCTACGACTGGCTCGTCGCCGATCTCGAAGGGTTCGTGGACGCAGTCGGCCTCGAGACCTTCCACCTCGTCGGCTTCTCGATGGGCGCGATGACCGCGCTCCAGTACGCGGTCCGGCACAGTGGCCGCCTGCGGACCCTGACGGTCGTCGGGATCACGACCCAGCGCGAGCCGCGGGCGTCCGTCGCCCGCCGCCTGATGGATCCCGAGCGAGCCGACCGCGACGAGCCGGCGTGGGTCGCCGAGCTCGGTCGCCGGCACGATGCCGGACAGGGTGTCGGAGCGTGGCGGCGCCTGTTGCCCGCGATCGCGGCCGACGTTGCCGTCCAGCCGCTCCTGACCCTCCGCGACCTCCGCCGCATCGAGGCCCCGACGCTCGTCGCCTGCGGCGACCGCGACCCGTTCGTGCCGGTCGACCATGCCTGGGGGATCAGCCGCCAGATCCCGGACGCGCGCCTGTTCGTCGCCCCGGGCTGCGGGCACGAGGTGATGTCGCGCAAGCCGGGTCTGTTCAACGAGGCGCTCGCCGGCTTCTTCCGCTCGACCGCGGCTGAGGCGGCGCGACGGGCCACCGCCAACCCTCTCGACGAGCCGCCGCCGACCGACGCCGGGACCGACAGCGACTGGCTCGCCGCGCCCGAACCCTGACCCATCCCGACCTGCCCAACGAGGAGTCCGACATGACCACGCTGCTCGCCCTCTTTCGCCGGCCCGACGGCGGCGACGAAGCCCTGGCCACCTTCCTGCGTCGCTACCGCGCCGAGCACCTGCCGCTCGTCGCTGCGACGCCCGGCCTGCGCGCGACCCGGGTCCAGCGCGTCGAGCAGGCGCTCGGCGGCGAGACTGACCTCGTGATGATCACGGCGATGGACTTCGACGACCGGGCAGCGCTCGATCTCGGGCTCGCCTCGGACGAGATGCGCCAGGCCGGCCGGAATCTCCGCGAGATCGCACCGGGCCTCGCGACCCTGCTCGTGCTCGAGGACGACGCGTAGCGGGGACAGGACCTGCCTCGAACCGATCCAGTCAAACAATCGCGCCCGCTTCGCCGGGGGGCCGCGCGCTGGTACTGTGAGCGCCGACGGAGGATGGAGTGACCCAGATCGCGCCGACCGACCTCGACCAGCCGGCCGCCCGCCGGTTCATCGCGACCGCGTTCCCCGCTCCGGGCTCGTCCGGCCCGGTCGACGGCGTCGGTGTGGTCACGATCGAGCGGCCGGATGTCCTGAACGCCTTGAGCTTCGACCTCCTCGACGAGCTGGCCGACGCGCTCGAGGACCTGGATCGTGACCCCGCCTGCCGGGCGATCGTTGTCGCCGGCTCGGGCACGCGGGCCTTCGCGGCCGGGGCCGACATCAAGGAGTTGGCGCGCCAGACGCCGGTCAGCCTCCTCGTCGAGAACCGGTTCGCCGTCTGGGAGCGGCTCGCTGCCGTGCGCACGCCCGTCATCGCGGCGGTCCGCGGATTCGCGCTCGGTGGGGGGTGCGAGCTGGCACTGAGCTGCGACCTGATCGTGGCCGGCGACGATGCCCAGTTCGGCCAGCCCGAGATCAATCTCGGGGTCATGCCCGGCGCCGGCGGAACGCAACGTCTGACCCGCGCGATCGGCCGGGCCCGGGCGATGGATCTGGTCCTCACCGGTCGGACGATCGGTGCCGCCGAGGCTGCCGCGATCGGCCTGGTCAGCCGGGTCGTGCCGGCCGATGAGACCCTCGCGGCGGCCCTCGAGCTCGGCAGGATCATCGCGAGCAAGGCGCCGGTCGCCGTGCTCGCCGCCAAGGAGGCCGTTCGGCTCGCCGAGGAGCTGCCGCTGTCGGCCGGATTGCGTCACGAGCGTCGGGCGTTCTTCGCCCTCTTCGCCAGCGACGACCAGGGAGAAGGGATGTCGGCCTTCGTCGAGAAGCGACGGCCGGAATGGAAGGGACGCTGAACCGATGAACCGCGACGAATCGGGCGGGAGCGACTACGGTCGCGACCAGGCCCGCGACCTCGGCGATGAGCCGCCGCCGAGCATCCGCGACACGGCGCCGGACGTCCTCGCCCCGATCGATGCGTTGGCCCCGGTGTCGGGCCATGTCGTCGGGCCGGTCGTGCGCTCCTCGATCGCCGAGAGCCCGGAGCACGACTGGGACGCGGCGAAGGGCATTCTCGTCCCCCTCCTTCGTCCCACCGGAACCCACGGCATGTTCGTCACCGACTTCGATCCGGCGGCGCTGGCCGCCGACGCGAGCCGGAACCACTCGCAGCCGATCCTCGACGAGGGGCCGTGTGGCCTGTGCGTCGTGTACGCCATGCCCGGCACCGGCTTCGACGTGATCGTCAATGGCGACCATCTTCTGTCGTGGGGCATCGCGGTCGACGCGCTCCAGGAGGCGGCCTTCCGGAATCTCGGCGCTTGGTCGGCAGCCGCCGCCTGGACGGACGAGGTGTCGGGCGACCGGCGCCTGATCTCGTCGGACACGGGCGACGGCTGGGATGCCTCGCGGATCATCCTGCCCGAGGTCCGCGATCGCCTCGTCGCGGAGCTGGGCGGCTCCGGGCGCGTCCTCATCGGGCTGCCCGAACGGCACCTCCTGCTCGCCGGCGCGCTTCGGCCGGGTGATGACGAGTTCGCGGATCTGTTCGCCGAGTTCGTGATCGAGTCGTCGGGTGGAGCGGACGAGCCGGTCGATCGCCGGGTGTTCGAGCTCGTCGACGGCCAGCTGGTCGAATTCCGCGGCGTCGCGACGCCGGCCTGACGGGCAGCCAGGCTCAGCGGACCGTGCCGGATCTTCGCCTCGAGACCGCCGATGGCGTTGCCACGCTCACGCTCGACCGCCCGGACGCCCTCAACTCGCTGACGGTCGGGCTCAAGCAGGAGCTGATCGGAGCGCTGGCGACGATCGCTGCCGACGCGGCGATCCGGGCCGTCGTCCTGACCGGTGCCGGGCGGGCGTTCTGCGCCGGGCAGGATCTGCGGGAACGGCTGGAGCCCGAGGCGGCGCCCCTCGCTGACGAGATCCGGCTCCGCTACAACCCGCTGATCCGGGCGATGCGCGACCTACCGAAGCCGATCGTCGCCGCCGTCAACGGGATCGCGGCCGGCGCCGGGGCCTCGCTCGCGTTCGCCTGCGACATCCGGATCGCGGC
>JANLYK010000365.1:0-1528 GCA_031365595.1 Chloroflexota bacterium
GGCGTGGATCGGCTTGTCGGACAGGGTCAGCAGGTCGTGGATCGCGTGGAGGTGGCGGATCGAGGCGTGGATGTCGATCGGCTCGACCGGATAGCCGGCGAAGAAGTGAACGGTGTTGAGCATGTGGCCGAGCCGGATCAGGTTCTGGTAGTCGTCGCGGTTGCCGACCCGCCGGCCGCGGTCGAGATCGGCCACGTTGGGGGCGCTGCCGACGGTCCCGAATGCGGTCCAGTTGCCGCCCATCTCGAGGGCCCGGTCCGGGTTCGTCGCGTGAAGCGTGAACTGCGACGGCGCGGTCCGGATCTTCTCCACGACCATGTCCGGATCGAACCTGACGCGTTCGCTGCCGGGTTCGACCTTGGCGCCGGCGGCGCGGAGCAGCTCGCGGGCGCCCTCGTCGAGGAAATCCATTCCGATCTCGGACAGGATCCGGAGCGAGGCGACGTGGATCGACTCGAGCTCGTCGTCGGAGAGCACCCGTGTGGGTACGTACCGGATGCGCGGCTGCTGGATCGGGCGTTGCTGGGGCAGGACGTGACGCTCATGGCCGGCCCGGCCGCCGGCCCGCCGGCGCGGAGCGGTCGCCAGGGCCGGGTCGGAGAGTCCGACCAGCTCGGGATCGATGCCCGGATCTTCGTCGGTCACGGTCGCGCCTGAGTGGGCTGCGCGGCGGTGCTCATGAGATGAGCGTAAGCGACGACTTGGGGCCCGATCCTGCACGGAATCCTCGTCCAGTGAGCCGATCGTGCGGATTCCGGGCTCGAACTGGCCAATCGGGCTGGCAGAACGGCCCACCTCGTCGGATTCGGTCGTGGAGTGAGCGCGAACGCTACGCGGCCGAGCGACACGCGGGCGAGCGACACGCGGGCGAGCGCGGACCGGGAGCGATCAGTCACCGGACAGGTCCAGCCACGTCGTCTTGAGCTGGGTGTAGCCGTCGAGGGCGGCGAGGCCCTTGTCGCGCCCGAATCCCGACTGCTTGAAGCCGCCGAACGGGACCGTGATGTCGGCGGTATCGAAGGTGTTCACGTAGACCGTCCCGGCCCGGATCGCGCGCGCCAGACGGTGGGCCCGCTTCACGTCCCGCGTCCAGATCCCGGCGGCCAGCCCGTACGGCGTGTCATTGGCGATCCGCAGCGCGTCGGCCTCGTCCTCGAACTCGGTCACGGTCAGGACCGGACCGAAGATCTCCTCGCGAGCCACGCGCCACGAGTTCGACACGCCGTCGAGAATCGTCGGCGGGACGAAACAGCCGCCGCTCTCCTCGCGGACTCGCTCGCCGCCGGCGACGACCATCGCGCCCTCCTCGCGACCGAGTGCCACGTAGCCGAGGACCTTTGCGAGCTGGCGTTCGTCAACGATCGCGCCCAGCCGCGTCGCGGGATCGAGCGGCTCGCCCGGCGCGAGCGACCGACCGAGTGCCGCGATCCGCTCGACCAGCTCCTCGCGGACCGACCGATGGACGACAAGCCGCGACCCGGCGTTACAGGTCTGACCCGAGTTGTAGAAGATCCCCCAGCCGATGGCC
>JANLYK010000433.1:0-1915 GCA_031365595.1 Chloroflexota bacterium
TGTCGCGGAGCAATCCCTTCGGGGGACGTCCACGCCCCCCGAGTACCGGTCCTGGGGCGGGACTGTCGGGTCATGTCGGGTTGTGATCCGGCACCGCAGCATCCGGGTCAGTGGTCGATCACACCGATCGGCCCGGACCCGAGGCTCAGCAGATCCCCCGATGTCCCGACTTCGCGAGCGTTGCCCTGGCTGCAGCCGGCGCTTGATCACGACCCGGTTCGACACGACGTTCCGGATGTCGGATCGGACCGAGCGGCTGTGCTTCGGCATCCCGGGCGGGCTGTGCGAGGACTGCCACCAGCTCTACATCGATCCCGAGCTGATCGAGCTCCTCGACCTCCGCGACGGCCGCTGCGTCTTCGCCATCGAGAGCGACCTCGTGGTCCAGGAGCAGGCCTGGTCGTCCGCCGACTGAGGCACGCCGCGGCCCACGAGCCGCGTCAGGGACCGGTGACGATCACGAGCTGCGGTCGGCTCGCGGCGGTTCCCTGCCTGGACGTGGCGACGACGCCGTCACTGGACTCGGGCCGGAGCAGGAACGAGTACGTGCCGTTCCCGATGACGAGCGTGGACACGTTGAACTCGTACCAGGCGTTGGCCGGGACGGACGCCGCGTTCGCGATGGCGCTACCGACGATCGCCGGCCGGGTGTTCCACGTGACCGTGGTCTCGGCCCAGTTCGTCTGGGTCGCGTAGAGCAGCGGCCCGTTCGTCCCGCCATTGGTCACGTACAGCCGGAGCTTGACGCTCGTGACGGTTCCGGTCAGTCCGCTGACGACGAAGCGGACATAGCTCTCGGCGCTCGGCTGGGTGTCGATCGAGAGCGATGTGAGGAGGCCGAAGTTCGTGGTGGGCTTGCTCGCCTGGACTTCGGCGTCGGCGTCGGGGGTGAACGTGACGGTGCCGCCCGGTGGTGGCGGGGGCGGAGCCGTGATCGTCCAGGCGTATGTCGCGGGTGACGGATCGACATTGCCGGCCGTGTCGGTCGCCCGGACCGAGAACGTGTGGCTCGCGACCGGGAGACCGCTGTAGGTCTGGGGCGATGCGCACGACACGAACGGGCCAGCGTCGATCGAGCAGCCGAACGTCGCAGCCTCGTCCGCGCCGAAGCTGAAGGACGCATCGGTCGCGGTGGTGGTCGCCGGCGGCCCGGCGGTGATCGTGGTCTCGGGCGGGGTCGTGTCGCCGCCCGATCCGCTGGACGTCGTGACGACGAGGGTCGGCTTGTTGGTCGCGGACTCGCGCGAGGATGCGGCGAAGCCATCACTGGACTCCGGGATCAGCAGGAAGTCCACGTCGCCGTTGCCAGCGACCGCCGCGGTCACGTCGATGTCCAGCCAGGCACTGACCGGGACGTTGCCGAGATTCTGGAGTGCCGCGCCGGCCGGGCCGGGCTTCGTGCTCCACGTGACGGAAGTTTCACTCCAGGGATCGGTCACGCGATGAACGAGGGGACCGTTGGGCGTGCCATTCGTCACGTACAGGCGCAGCGTCGCCCGGGTCACCGTGCCGCTGATCCCGGAGACCGGGAAGCGCAGGTAGCTGTGGGTGTTCGGTGACGTGTCGGATGTCAGCGACGTCAGCGTGCCGAAGTTCGTCGTCGGGGTTGCCTCGGCCACCTGGGCATCGGCGCTCGCCACGACCGACACCGTCGTGCCCCCCGGCGGCGCGGTCGAGATGGTCCACGTATACGCGGCCGGAGTGGCATCGGTGTTGCCGGCCGTGTCGGTCGCTCGCACCTGGAACGTGTGGCTGCCGTCCGCCAGGCCCGAGTAGGACTTCGGTGAGGTGCAGGCGCTGAACGCCGCGCCATCGATGCTGCAGGCGAACGTCGCCGTCTCGTCCGCCCCGAACGCGAAGGACGCATCCGCGGAGCTGCTCGGGTTCGCCGGTGCCGAGGTGATCGTCGTCTGCG
>JANLYK010000444.1:0-7631 GCA_031365595.1 Chloroflexota bacterium
GGCGGGACCATCCCGCGATTGGCCCGGCGCGCGTCGGCGGCGACGCTTCGGATGCACTCATCCCCGGTCGCGGCAGCTCATCGTCGCGGCGCATCCGAGCCGGAGTCCGCATTGCGCACCCTCGTCGCCGCCCTCGCCCTCGCCATCGTCACCGCCATCGGAGTGACGGCCCCGGTGGCGGCGGTCCAGACGAGCACCGCCAAGGTGGTGATCATCGTCGGGGCGACCCACGGCGCGACGGCCAGCTACCGCTCGAAGGCCGACGAGGCCTACGCCGAAGCGATCAAGCACACCGCCAAGGTGACGAAGGTCTACAGCCCGAACGCCACGTGGTCGAAGGTCAAGGCGGCGACCGCAGGCGCCAACATCGTCATCTACTTCGGCCACGGCAACGGCTGGCCGAGCCCGTACACCTACGACCCGCTGTACACCACGAAGGACGGCTTCGGGCTCAACGCTGACCTCAACGGCGACGGCACGCTCACCGACTACGAGAACAAGTACTACGGTGAGCCGTCGATGGCCCAGCTCGGTCTGGCCCCGAACGCGATCGTCATGCTCCACAGCCTGTGCTACGCCTCGGGCAACTCCGAGCCGGGCGGCGCCGCGCCGAGCGTGACGGTCGCCCGCCAGCGGATCGACAACTACGCGGCGGGCTTCCTGAAGGGCGGCGCGAGGGCGGTTCTCGCCGACGGCCACATGGGCCCGGCTGCCTACCTCCGCTCGATGTTCACGACCGGCCAGTCGATGGTCGACCTCTGGAAGTCCGCCCCGAATTTCAACAACAACGTCACGGCATTCGCGTCGACCCGGTCGGTCGGCTTCACCGCCTATTCCGATCCGGACTCGGCGACCGCCGGCTACTACCGATCCCTGGTCACCGCACCGGCCCTCACGACCAGCGCGATCACCCAGGCGGTCGGCGACACCGGCAGCGATCCGACCGGCCTCGTCGTGCCGGGCCGGGCGAGCGTCCTTGCCCCGGCAGCGACGCCGACGACGCTGGCCGCCACGTCCGAACTCCTGGCCCTGCCCGAGGGCACACGCCTGAAGACCGTCGCGGTCACGACCCCTGCGACCACCACCAGCCCGGCGATCGTCCAGGTCATCGGCCTTGACGACCCGTCGATCAGCGGCAACGTCTCGGCTTCCACCCTCGCCCCGCGTGACAGCAAGGCCCCTGTCCTCGTCGGAATCGACACCGGTTCCGGCACGTTCTCGCCCAACGGCGACGATCGCTCCGACACCCAGACCATCAACGGCATCTTCTCGGAGTCGGTCGCCTGGACCGTGACGATCAAGAACGCAGTCGGTGCGATCGTCGATGACGCCGCGGGCACCGGCGCCACCTTCACGGTCGCCTGGGACGGCCTCGTCGACGGCAGCCCCGTTCCGGACGGGACATACACATGGGCCGCCCGCGGCGTCGATGCGTGGCAGAACGGTGTCGGCGCCGGCACGGGCACCATCGTGGTCGACACGGTCGGACCGAACGTGACCGCGATCAGCCCCGACGGCTCGACGGTCGGCGTCTTCAGCCCGAACGGCGACGCGGTCGCCGACACGATCCCGACCGCGGTCTCCGTCGCGGAGGCCGGCACCCTCAACGTCCGGGTCGCGGACGCGGCCGGGGCGACGGTCCGGACCTGGAGCGCGCCGACGGTCGCGGGCTCCAACGCCGTGACCTGGGACGGCAGGAACAACAGCGGAGCGCCGGTCGCGGACGGCGACTACCGGATCAACTTCTACGCTCGTGACGCGGCCGGGAACGGCGGGACCGGGATGAGCCGCCCCGTCCGGGTGATCCGCTTCCTGGGGAGCGTGAAGACGTCGGCCAAGGTCTTCTTCCCCCAGGACAACGACCGCTTCGCCGCCACGACGAGCTTGTCGTTCGTTGCCTCGAAGTCCATCACTGCCACGTGGACGATCCGGAACGCCGCCAATGAGGTCGTCGCGAGCAGCCTGACCAACGCGCCGGTCGTCGCCGGCACTCAGACGTGGACCTGGAACGGCAAGCGCAACGACGGGACCGCCCTCCCGCTCGGCGTCTACACCTCGCACGTCAGCGCCACCGACGGCACCCTCACGACCAGCCAGGCCGTCAAGGTCGAGATGAACGCGTTCGCGATCGTCACGTCGACCTCGACCCCGAAGCGCGGCGGGAAGATGACGGTCACGGTCACCTCCGCCGAGCCGCTCTCCACGAGCGTGCGCCTGTACGTGACCCAGCCCGGCCACGCGACGTGGGCCGTGACGATGACCAAGGTCGACAGCCGGGTGTCGAAGGCCACGATCACCATGAAGACGGGCGGAGCCGCCGGCACCGTCAAGGTCAAGATCTGGGCTCGGGACACCGACGGGGTCTCCCAGTCGACGACCCGGAACCTGCCGCTCAGCTGACGGCCGGGGCCAGCGAGTGGCCAGACTGCACACTGCGCCGCCGCGCTCGTCGACCGCACCCAACCCCACCGTACTGCATCGGCACAGGACCATCGACCGACTGTCCTCGAGCGCTCGTCAGGCGTAAGGTCGATCGAGTCTGGTGCGCCGAAACGGTCGTGCAGGCACCCACGAGGGCCGTCGCCGGGCGACGGACGTTCGATCGAAGAGGACCGCTGTGGCATCCGGATTCCGCCGCTCCCTGACCCGCAACGGTGGGCGGACCATCGTGGCCCTCGTGGCCTTGGTCGTCGTTGGAGCCGGCGGCTGGAACCCGTCGGGCCCCGCTCGGAGCTCCGTTGCCGCTACCGAGGCGTCCGCCCGGGAGCTCGCCCGATCCGCGCCGGCTGCCTCGCCCGTCTCGGTCGTGCCCGGGTCGCCGAACGCGGACCTTGCTGCCCTCGGCGTGGCGAACGACGAAGCCGGCGCATCCGCCGAGGCCGCGGCCGCGAACGCAGGGCTCCAGCCCTCGATCCAATACGAGGAGGCTGAGAAGCACGCCGCCGACCGGATCGACTTCAAGCCCGGTGGCCGCGTCACGGTCGGGTTCGAGCCGCGCGCCGCCGATCGCTGGCCGGTCGGCGGAGTCAAGCCTGGCGCACTGCCGAGTGGCCGTCTCGACGGAGCCTCGATGCGCCGCCAGGGCAAGAAGCCCGACGCCCATCCTGCCGCCCCCGCCGGCCCGGTCGACGTCCCGACCGAGACCGAGCCCGCGACCCCGGCGACGAGCGCCTCGTTCATTGACTCGGACACGGCTCCGTCGGCCACCCCGGACGCCGTCGTCAGCTCGGGCGGGCTGCGCCGCGAGATCTTCGGGTTCCTGCCCTACTGGCAGATCAACTCGAGCACCCTCCGTCTCGACTATTCGAAGATCTCCACGATCGCCTACTTCGGCGTTGGTGCCGATGCGGCCGGCAACCTCCAGAAGAAGAACGCCGACGGGACCACGACCGTCGGCTGGAGCGGCTGGACCAGCTCGAAGATGACGAGCATCATCTCGACGGCCCACACGAACCGGACGCGGGTCGTCCTGACCGTCCAGAGCTTCGGCTGGAACACGTCCGGGCTCGATCGCCAGAAGGCGCTCCTGGGCTCGTCGACCGCCCGGCTCAACCTCGCTCGCCAGATCGCGGCCGCCGTGCGCGACCGCGGCGCCGACGGGGTCAACCTCGACTTCGAGCCCCTCGCCTCGACCTACGATGCCGAGTTCACCGCCCTGGTCCGCTCGGTCCGGGCCGAGCTCGACAAGGTCCACGCCGGCTATCAGCTGACCTTCGACACGACCGGCTCGATCGGCAACTACCCCATCGAGAACGCGACCGCCCCGGGCGGCGCCGACGCGATCTTCATCATGGGCTACGACTATCGATCGTCGGCGTCCAGCCCGGTCGGCTCGATCGCCCCGCTCCGCCGGACCGGCTACGACATCGTCGAGACGGTCGCCGCCTACGCCGCCCGGGTCGCCCCGTCGAAGCTGATCCTCGGCGTCCCGTACTACGGGCGCGCCTGGTCGACGAGCACGGACGCCGTCCACGGCACGAACACGAGCAGCACCAAGACCGGGGCCTCGACGACGGTCGTCTACAGCACGGCCGCCGACTATCTCACCCAGTACGGACGCCGGCTCGAGGCGACCGAACAGGTCGCCTGGACTGCCTACCAGCGCGAGAACTGCACGACGACCTACGGCTGTGTCACGTCGTGGCGCCAGCTGTACATCGACGACGCCGCGACGCTCGGCGCAAAGTACGACCTGGTCAACAGCTACAACCTGCGCGGCGCGGGCATCTGGGCGCTCGGCTACGACGGCACCCGGCCTGAGCTGTGGGGGGCGATCGAAAGCAAATTCGTCACCGATACGGTGCCCCCGACGGTGACCTCGGCGTCGGTCAGTACCAGCGCCTTCTCGCCCAACTTCGACGGCGCTCTCGACACGGTCGCTGTCAAGCTGACCGCAAGCGGTGCGACCGGCTGGTCGTTCAGCGCCGCGCCGGTATCGGGAACGACGGTCGGGCGAGCGATCGCGACGACCTCGGGCAGCGGGTCGACGGCATCGGTCGTCTGGGACGGACGCGCATCCGGTGCCGAAGCTCCGGAGGGCTCATACCGGCTGACGCTGGCCGTCGCCGACGCGGCCGGCAACTGGGTGAACCGATCGTGGACCGTCCGCCTCGACCGGACCGCGCCGGTGATCGCGCCGACCGCGGCACGGAGCGCGTTCTCGCCCAACGGCGATCGCGCGGCCGACACGGCCCGGCTCGCCTGGACGTCGTCGGAGCCGGTCAACGGCAACGCGCGGATCTATCGTGGAACCACGCTGATCCGGGCGTGGGGGATCGTCAATGCCGCCTCCGGCGCCGTGACCTGGACCGGGACGGACTCGGCCGGCACGGCCGTGCCGGATGGCACCTACACGTGGCGTGTCAGCGGCCGCGACGGTGCCGGGACCCTCACGACGCGGACGACCCCGATCGTCGTCGACCGGACCCTCTCGACGCTGCGCTGGAGCCGTGGCGCCTTCTACCCCCAGGACGGCGACGGCCTGTTCGCGACCTCGAGAGTGACGTTCAACCTGAAGCGCTCGTCGTCGGTCAGCTTGGCGATCTACTCCGGCAGCACGCTGATCCGGACCGTCTGGACGAAGCGCACGACGGCGGCGGGGACGTGGGGCTGGACGTGGAACGGCCGGAACAACGCCGGCGCGCTCGTTGCCCGGGGCTCGTACCAGGCACGGGTCACCGCCACGAACGGCCTCGGCACGAGCGTCCTCGCCCGCACCGTCCTGGTCGACGCATACCGGATCGTTCGCTCGGCGACGGCGTTGAGCGCCGGCCAGACCCTGACCCTGACCCTGACCGCGACCGAGGCGCTGCGGGCCAGCCCGACCGTCAGCCTGACCCAGCCCGGTCGAAGCGCCGTGACCCGGACGGCCACGTCGCTCGGCTCCGGCAGGTACCGGGTCACGTTCACGATCGCGGCCGGAGCGGCCGGAAGCGCGACGATCAAGGTCAGCGGGCGCGACTCGGCCAACGGGCTGAACTGGTCGACCACGGCGGTCACGATCCGCTGATCGCTCGATACACTGGCCGTCGATGACCAGCCCATCCGAGTGGCAAGCACCCGTCGACCACGAGCAGGCGACCAGCGACGCCACTGGCGCGTTGGCTGATGATGTCCCGGCCGTGCTCGCGGGCCGCGGCGTGTGGGTCATCGTTCCGACCTACAACGAGGCCGACAACGTGGCCGGGATCTCGGCCGCGATCCTCGAGGCCCTGCCGGCCGCGACCCTGCTCGTCGTGGACGACGGCTCACCCGACGGAACCGGCCGCCTGGCCGACGAGCTGGCCGGGGTCGACGCCCGCATCCGGGTCCTCCATCGACGGGCCAAGCAGGGTCTCGGCCGGGCGTACCTCGACGGGTTCCGAACCGCGCTCGGCGCCGGCGCCCGGGTCGTGGTCCAGATGGACGCCGACTGGTCGCACGATCCCGAGGCATTGCCGTCGCTGATCGGGCCCGTGGTCGAGGGGGGGGTCGACCTGGTCCTCGGATCGCGCTACACGTCGGGCGGGGGAGTGGTCGACTGGGGACTCGGGCGCCGCCTGATCTCGCGCGGCGGGAGCGTCTTCGCCCGGCTCGTCCTCGGCCTCGCGCCGCGCGACCTGACCGGGGGGTTCAAGGCCTGGCGGGCGACGACGCTCGGCACGATCCCGTTCGACGGCGTCCATGCCGGTGGCTACGTCTTCCAGATCGAGATGACGTTCCGGGCTGCCCGGCTCGGGTCCCGGATCCGGGAGGTCCCGATCACGTTCCGCGATCGCCGGGTCGGCCAGTCGAAGATGAGCCGGCGGATCGTCGTCGAGGCGCTCGTCGTCGTCGTCCAGCTCCGGCTCGAGGAGGTCGTCGCACGCCTTCGCGGCCGTTCGCAGCGGGGCACGCTCGCCGGGTCGTCCGTGGTCATCGGCCTCGCGCCGGTGGAGTCTTCGCCGATCGATCCGCCGGGCGATCCGGAGCCCGAGCTCCGTTGAACGGGCCGGCGGCCCGGCTCGGGGCAGCCGCCACGCCGGCCGGACCGGCCGGCGTCCGGGTCGTCCTCGATGCCCGGCCGCTCCAGGAGCCGGAGCGCGCGCCCTTGACGGCCTCCTACCTCGAGGGACTGCTCGGCGCATTCGACGCCGATCCGCTCGCCGGCGAGTCGTTCGCCCTGCTCCTGCGTTCCGACCTCGACGACCCCACGACGGCCTTCGCAAGCCTCGACGTCGTCGGCCGGCGCCTCCTGCCGCCGACCCATCTCCTGCGCTCCGCCGCCCTCACGGTCGATGCGTTCGTGCTCAGCGGGGCCAGCATCGGCGCGGCCTGGCGGGCCACCGACGGCGGGGCAGCCGGAGCGGTCTACCACGCCGTCGGCGGGGGCGTGCCCCTCGCGACTGGCCTTCCGCTCGTCGTGACGTTGCTCGATCTCGCCCCGTGGGAGCTGCCGGCGGCGTACCAGCGCAACCCGGCATCGCGCTTCGGGCAGCGCCTCCGGGGACGCCTGCTGCGCGATGCGGCGGCGATCATCGTCGGCAGCGAGGCCGTCGCCGCGAGCGCCCGGCGACTGCTCCATCTCCGACGCGATCGACTGCGGGTCGTGCCGTTCGCGCCACGACCGGCGTTCAGGTTCTGGCCGGGCGGCGGACCCGGGGCGCCGGCCGAGTCGGGCGCCACGGACCGGACGGGCCCGGATGCCCACGATCCGCGGCCGTCGATCCGGTCCGAGCGAACGCGCCTCGGCCTCCCCGAGCGGTATTTCGTCTATTCGGGGCGCTACGACGCCCGCCAGGACCTCACGACCCTGCTCCGCGCGCTGGAGTCGATGGCCTCGGCCGGTCGTCCGGAGGGCCTTGCCGCGGACGTCGCGTGGCCGCCGCGCGTGCTCCTCGTGGGGACGACGCCGGAGGATCGAACGGCCCTGGCCCGGGCGGCCGGACGGGTCGAGGTCGGCGAGTCGCTGGCCTACGCCCCGCACTTGTCCGACGAGCGCCTTGCGACCCTCGTGCGAGGTGCCCGGGCGGCGATCCTGCCGGCCTTGTCGGACGCGACCGGCCTGCCCGCACTCGACGCGATCGCCTGCGGGACGCCGGTCGTCGCGTCCAACGTCGGCGCGCTGCCCGAGGTCGTGGGCGCGGCCGGGGTCCTCGTTCCGGTCCGCGACC
>JANLYK010000455.1:0-2069 GCA_031365595.1 Chloroflexota bacterium
TGGCAGGTGGGCGGCGATCGCCGCCGGCACGGAGCCGGACACGATGGCCATGACGCCGATGAGCAGGCCCGCGCGCTGGCGGAGGGTCAGTCCGGGATCGCGAACCATGAGAGCATCTCCTAATCCGGTGGTTCGAACCGACCACTGGCGCCAGTATGGGGACCCCGACAATCTCCCGACGGCGCCGACCGTGCCATGGACCCGAGTGCTCGACCGGGGCCAGCTTCGACGATCCGACCGCCCGGTCGGCGACCGCGGGCGAGCGGGCGTGAGGGCGCACGGCTGACAGGAAACTCGACAAATGCGCCCGGCCGAGGTACACCGGGACCGTGACATAGAGGGTCCGTCACGACAGCGTTCTCGCGAGCCGTGGGTGTCGCCCCGCGGCCGATGCTCATACCGGGGTCTCTAGGGGAGGTGTGGTCGATGACGCGGCCACTCTACCTGCGCCGGACGGCCGGGCTGGGCCGACCGTCCCATGCCGGCCTCGCGTCGATGGTCGGCGCTGTCGGGCGATCTCGAGTTCCGTCGTCCGGTGAGTTTCGCGATCGCGAATGGAGCTCGCAAGCCCATCCGCCGAAGGGAGGTGGTGGACCGAAACGACCATGAACGCGGCGACGCTCCCGGCCTCATTACGGATTGCGGGTCTTGAAGGAGATACTTATGGCGTTCCGTCGATCGAGAAGATCTGCCACGCGGCTCGCTGTCACCGTCCCGATTCTGTCCATGCTTCTCGGTTTTCCAAGCGCTCTGGCCGGCTCACTTCCGGCGGCGGCCAGCGGCCAGCTCAAGGCGAAGTTCACGGATGCCGCCGCATCCGACGTCTCCGCTCCACTGCGAACGCTCGCAACGGCCAGGCACTCGGCGTCCACCACTTCGGCCGTGCGCGAGTTGAGACCCGACCGCGGACCGTCGATCAGCCCGAATGGCCATCAGGCGGACGGCGCCCTCCAGTCGAGTCCCGCCGTCGCCGCGACCATCCCCGCGACAGGAGCCAACTTCGAGGGGCTCAGCAACCAGGACAACTTCAACATCTTTGGATTCCGCGTGAATCCGCCCGACCCCAGCGGCGATGTCGGGCCGAATCACTACGTCGAGATGGTGAATCTCACGTTTGCTATCTACTCCAAGAGCGGTGCGCTGCTCCTTGGGCCGGCCGACACGGGGACGCTCTGGACCGGTTTCGCCGTTCCGGACTGCAGCGATCCCTCCGGCGACCCGATCGTGGTCTACGACCAGCTGGCGGACCGCTGGATCCTGTCGCAGTTCACGACGCGCTTTACTGCGCAACCCGAGAACGACGTGTTCTACAACTGCGTCGCGATCTCGACGACGGGTGACCCGACCGGCACCTACTACCGCTACGCGTTTACCACGGGCCACAACTTCCCGGACTACCCGAAGTACGGCGTATGGACCGATTCGTACGTGATCACGACGCGCGAGTTCGGACCAACGATCGAGTACGGGATCGGCGTGTACGGCCTCGAGAAGAACAAGATGATCAACGGGCAGCCGGCTCGGGCGGTCAGCTTCTTCATCGACGGGAACGACCCGGCGCTAATGCCGCTGATTGGTGACGGCCTCCTGCCAGCCGATATCGATGGCAAGCAGAAGCCGATGATCGACGCGAAAATCCCGCTTGTCGGAACACAGGACGACGGCGGGCCCTACGGGGCGACGTTCGATGCGCTGAACATCTGGGACTTCGCCGTGAAGTGGCGGTCGACGCCGACCGCAACGCTCGCGCTCAACAGCCAGCTGCCGGTAGCCGCCTTCGATTCGATCTTCCCGTGCGCTCCCACGTCACGTGACTGCCTGCCCCAGCCGGGTGTGACCGATCCGAGTCGATACCTCGACATTCTGTCGTATCGCCAGCGGCCGACCTGGCGGCTGGCCTACCGCAACTTCAAGTCCCAAGAGACGCTCGTGACGAACCAGTCCGTCGAGGCCGCGCCCGGAGTCGCGGGGGTTCGGTGGTACGAGATCCGCCGAGCCGGCGGTACCTACTCCGTCTACCAGCAGGGGACATTCGCGCCGGGTGACGGCGTCCACCGCTGGATGGGCAG
>JANLYK010000556.1:0-4630 GCA_031365595.1 Chloroflexota bacterium
GTCCAGCAGGCGAACTCCGGCCACCCGGGCGCGCCGATGGGCGCCGCCGCGATGGCCTACACGCTCTGGACGAAGTTCCTGCGCCACGCCCCCACCCACCCCGACTGGCCCGACCGCGACCGCTTCGTCCTGTCGGCCGGCCACGCCTCGATGCTCCTCTATTCGCTTCTCCACCTGACCGGCTACGGCGTGTCGCTCGACGACCTGAAGTCGTTCCGGCAGTGGGGCTCGAAGACGCCCGGCCACCCCGAGTACGGCCTGACCTCGGGCGTCGAGGCGACGACCGGGCCGCTCGGCCAGGGGTTCACGAACGCGGTCGGAATGGCGATCGCGGAGGCGCGCCTCGCGGCCGAGTTCAACCGCGACGGCCACGACATCGTCGATCACTGGACGTACACCCTCTGCTCGGACGGCGACCTCCAGGAGGGCATCGCCTCCGAGGCCGCGTCCCTCGCCGGGCACCTCCGCCTGCGCAAGCTGATCGCGCTCTACGACGACAACCACATCCAGCTCGATGGGCCGACCTCGATGGCCTGGTCGGAGGACGTCGTCGCGCGCTTCGAGGCGTACGGCTGGCACGCGCTCCGGGTCGAGGACGGCAACGACGTCGACGAGATCGCCGCCGCGATCGAGGAGGCGCGCGCGGACGACCGTCCGAGCCTGATCGCCGTCCGGACGCACATCGGCTTCGGCAGCCCGAACCGTCAGGACACCCAAAAGGCGCACGGCGCTCCGCTTGGCCCCGACGAGGTCCGTCTCGTGAAGGAGGCGTACGGCTGGGACCCGGACAGGACGTTCTACGAGCCGCCCGAGGCCCTCGAGCTGTTCCGGCGTGCGATCCCGGCCGGTGATGATCTGGTGAGCGCCTGGCAGGACGCCCTGGCCGCATACCGCGATGCCTACCCGGAGCTGTCCGCGGAGTTCCATCGGCGGGTCGTGGAGCGCGGGTTGCGCGACGGCTGGGATGCCGGCCTGAAGACCTACGCCACGGGCGAGGAGGTCGCGACCCGGAATGCCAGCCAGGATGCGATCCAGGCGCTGGCCGCGACCGTCCCGGAGCTGTTCGGCGGCGCGGCGGACCTGTCCGAGTCGAACCTGACCGATGTCAAGGGCGAGGCCGCGTTCAGCGCAGAGGAGCCGGGTCGGAACCTGCGGTTCGGCGTTCGCGAGCACGCGATGGGCGGGATCGGCAACGGGATCGCGTATCACGGCGGGCTGATCCCGTACGTGGCCACGTTCATGACGTTCAGCGACTACATGCGCGGTTCCGTCCGTCTGTCGGCGCTGAGCGGCCTCCACGTGATCGACGTCTGGACCCACGACTCGGTCGGCCTCGGGGAGGACGGCCCGACCCATCAACCGGTCGAACACTACGCGGCGCTCCGGGCGATCCCGAACCTGTGGTTCATCCGGCCCGGCGACGCGAACGAGACGGCGGCCGCCTGGGCGCTGGCGGTGGAGCGTGGTCAGGAGGATCCGTCCGGTCCCGTGGCGCTGTCGCTGACCCGCCAGAAGCTGCCGACGCTCGCGGGCACGGGCGAACACGCGCGCGAGGGCGTGCGTCGCGGCGGGTACGTCCTGCGCGAGGCCGCCGGCGGGCGCAACCCGCAGGTCATCCTGATCGGGACCGGCTCCGAGCTCCAGCTCGCGTTCCGTGCCGCCGAGGCGCTCGAGGCCGACGGGGTTGCGGCGCGGGTCGTATCGCTCCCCTGCTGGGAGCGGTTCGAGCTTCAGGACGCGGCGTATCGCGAGTCCGTCCTCCCGCGGGCCGTCCGGGCGCGGGTTGCGGTCGAGGCCGGAATCTCGCTCGGCTGGGATCGCTTCGTCGGTGACGTGGGCGCAATCGTCGGACTCGACCACTTCGGCGCGTCGGCTCCGGCCGGCACGATATTCGAGAAGTTCGGGTTCACGGTCGATCGGGTCGTTGGCGTGGCCCGGGACGTGATCGCCGGCACGGTCCACGGACCGCTGGCGACCCTCGAGCCCGGCCACCTGCCGGCGCCGCGCGGCGGTCATGGCTCGTCGGGCGACCACGGCGGTGGCGACGGCAGCCACCCGACCCTCGATCACGGCGACGCCGGCGTCTCGCGAACGCCGTCGTCCGACCCGGGCCACAGCTGACCCCCGCTTGACATACGATCCGCGACGCTCGTAGGCTTTACTCATGCTTGACCAAGTAAAGAACAAGCGGCGTCGCGGTTACACCCGCGTCAGCCCGAAACACCAGGTCACGATCCCGACCGAGGCCCTCCGGGCCGGCGGCGTTCGTGTGGGCGATCAACTCAAGGTCGATGTCCGCGGTCGATCCATCATCCTGACACCTGTGGCGGATCCACTCGAGGAGTTTGCGGGATCGTTGTCCTATCCGGCGGGTTACCTCGAAGAGCTCCGCCGCGAATGGGACTGATCGTCCTCGACGCCGGCGTCCTGATCGGCATTGCGAACGTCGCCGATTCGCATCACGCACCAGCCCGAGCGGCCCTTGCGCAGGCGAGAGCGGAGGGCCACACGCTGGTCCTCCCGGTATCGGCGTACGCAGAGGCCGCGGTCTACCCCCATCGTCTGGGTCCGACCGCCGTGGCGAACTTCGATCGATTCATCGATTCGATGCCAGTGCGAGTCGAAGGAGCCAGTCGAGTCATCGGCGCCGAGGCCGCGTCATTGCGAGCACAGCATGGCCCTCGACTACGCCTGCCCGACGCCCTCGTCATTGCCACCGCGATCGCTCTGGGTGCGGACAGTCTGGTCACGACCGACGCCGGGTGGCCGGTGATCGGCGTGCCGGTCACCGTTCTGTCGGGAAGTGGCGCCTGATGCGTGTCGCGTTCGCAGCCGATCATGCCGGGGCCGCCCTCAAGGATGAGCTCCTCCGGCGGCTCGTCGCCGCGGGCACGGAGCACGAGGCGATCGACCTGGGCGGCGACGGCTCCGACCCCTTCGACGACTACCCGGACTTCGCGGCTAGCCTCGCCTACGCGGTCCGCGACCGGGAGGCCGATCGGGGGATCCTGATCTGCGGCTCGGGAGTAGGGGCGAGCGTCGCCGCCAACAAGGTCGTCGGCATCCGGACCGCGATCTGCCACGACACCTACTCGGCTCACCAGGGCGTCGAGCACGACGACATGAACATCCTCACCCTCGGCTCGCGAGTGATCGGGCCGGAGCCGGCCTGGGAGTGCGTCGTCGCGTTCCTGGCCGCCCGGTTCAGCGGCGAAGAGCGCCATCGCCGGCGCCTCGACAAGGTCCTCGCGATCGAAGCCAGCGAGTCCGTCGAGCGCGACTGATCCACCGAGGACATCAGCGCGTTACGAATGAGCGTCGCCCGATCTCCTGGGCGACAGATTCGGCCCCGCTGAGCCACTCGGCTACGCTCGTTCGTCGGAATCTGATCCACCGCCAGCATCAGGGGGCGCTGCGGCTCGTGGCCATTGCCGCGCACGCGCAAGGTGCGCGGGTTCGCTGTCGGACTACCATGGGCGCGATGACTGACGACGTCGCTTCCAGCCCGGCCCCGACGACCCCGGACCTGACCCTCGGCGATGGAACCGCGGCCTACGACGCGGCAGTCCAGCGTGCTCGCGACGAGCACTGGGCCGAGCGCCTCTGGGATCGCGACCCGAGCCTTTGGTCCGCCAATCCCGGCGTTCAGGCGGCGATCTCGGATCGCCTCGGCTGGCTCGACGCCCCGGCCCACTTCGCTGACCGGATCGCCGCCCTGGAAGGGTTCGGCGAAGGCGCCCGGGACGCCGGCTTCACGACGGCCGTGGTCGGCGGGATGGGCGGCAGCAGCCTCGCGCCGGACGTGCTCCATCGGACGTTCGGAACGACCGACGGCTGGCTCGACTTCCGCGTCCTCGATTCGACCGACCCGGCGGCCGTCGCCGCGGTCGTCGACGACCTCGACCCCCTCGCCACGCTCTGGATCGTCGCGAGCAAGTCCGGCACGACGACCGAGCCCCTCGCGTTCCAGGCCGACGCATGGGACCGCGCCGAGCGCGCGCTTCGGGCCCACGACGCGCCGCGCAATGAGCATGCCGGCGAGCTCATGGTCGCGATCACCGACCCGGGCCGATCGGTGGAGGCGATCCCCCACCACGACGAGCTTCGCGAGGTCTTCCTCAACCCGCCGGACATCGGCGGCCGCTACTCCGCGCTCACCTACGTCGGGCTCGTGCCGGCCAGTCTCATCGGGCTCGATCTCGACGCCTTCCTCGCGTCGGCCCTGGCGATGGCCGCGGCGTGCCGGCAGCCCGATCCCGAGGCCAACCCGGGGGTCAGCCTCGGGCTCGCGCTCGGGACGCTGGCGAAGGCCGGTCGCGACAAGCTCACGATCCTCGCCGACCCGGCGATCGACAGCTTCGGCGCCTGGCTCGAGCAGCTGATCGCGGAGAGCACGGGCAAGCTCGGAACGGGGATCGTGCCCGTCGACCGCGAGCCTCTCGGTGCGATCGAGGCGTACAGCGCCGATCGCGTGTTCGTCCGGCTGACACTCGAGGGCTCCGGTGACGGCAGCACCGCCGGTGACGCGTTCGCCGCGGCCGCCGCCGATGCGGGTCACCCGGTGATCCGGATCGCCATGGCCGACCCGATCGACATCGGTGCCGAGGCGTTCCGCTGGGAGGTCGCGACC
>JANLYK010000559.1:0-2927 GCA_031365595.1 Chloroflexota bacterium
GGCGACATCGGCCACCTCGACCCCGACGGCCGGCTGGTGCTGAGCGGCCGGACGAAGGACCGGATCGTCCTGCCCAACGGCTTCAAGGTCTACCCGGAGGACCTCGAGAATGCCCTTCGGATCGCCGGCGTCCGGGACGCGATCGTGATCGAGACCGCGCCCGGCCGGATCGAGGCGGTCGCCCTCCTGCGCGGCGCGGGGGCGGACGACGACGCCGCCGCGAAACCCGTCCTCGACGCCGCCGTCCGCGCCGCGAATGCGACGCTCGGGCCGCAGCAGCGGATTGCGGCCTGGCGGCTCTGGCCCGAGGAGGACTTTCCGCGGACCCACACGCTCAAGATCAAGCGCGACCCGATCCGCGCATGGGCCGCCGCGCCCACAACGCCCCCGACTGGGCCCCTCAGCGAGGAACGCTGAACCCGATTCCGAACGAGCCCAGCGCGTTCGCGATGGTCTCCGCCAGCGCTGGATCGCGGGCGGTGGTCGGCGACCACGAGTAGATGACCAGCGTCGGCCCGAGCTGGCGCAGGACGTGGAGCGTCTCGCGCTGGTACTGGACCTTGGCCGGTCCAGTCCCGAGATAACCCGCCTCCTCGTTGCCGGCGTCGATCGCCGCGGCGGCGTCGGCGAACTCGTACACGACGATGAACCCGGCATCGGGCTCGTCGGGCAGGACGACCTGGTAGACCGCGCGCGGCGCGCTCCGGAGACGCGGCGACTCGGCCGGCCGATACGGCCGGGTGGCGTCTCCGAACTGAACCGCGACAGACGACAGTGCGGTGGCGATCGCGCCGCGCGTCTGGGCGACTGCCCCGCCGCCCGTGACCGGCGGGCCGCCGCTGGCCGCGGGGGCCGAGGCAGGAACGGAGTTCGCGCCGATCCCGCAGCCGCCGAGCAGCACCGCGAGAGTGAGCGCGAGAACGCCGACGAAGGCGCGCGCGCGAACCACGCGCCTCATCCGGGCGGCCAATCGAAGGCTCGGCCGCCCATCAGGTGAAGGTGCAGGTGGTCGACGGTCTGGCCGCCCCAGCGCCCGACGTTGCTCACGATCCGGTACCCGTCGTCGGCGATCCCGGCCTCGCGCGCGATCCGGGCGAGCGTCGCGAACAGTCGACCGAGGAGCACCGCGTCGTCGTCGGTCAGGTCGGCTGCCGACGCGATGTGGACCTTCGGGATCACGAGGACGTGGGTCGGGCTGCGCGGGGCGATGTCCTTGAACGCGAGCACGAGATCGTCCTCGGCAACCTTCGTGGCGGGCAGCTCGCCACGGACGATCCGGCAGAACAGGCAGTCGGGTTGCGGGTCGCGGTCAGAGGCCAACGGTTTGCGCTCCGGGAGGTGGTGAGATGCCAAGGATGCGGCCGACGACGCGATCGCGTGCGACGGGATCGCGTCGTCGATCGCCACCCGCCCGATCGCGTTCTCGAGCGACGCAACCGAACCCGATGCCGGGGCCGCGACGAGCACGTGGTCGGCGGCGTGCCCGAGCCAGCGGCCACTCACCAGAGCGTCGGCTTGGTGCTCATCAGGAAGCCGATCGTCCCGACAAGGCCGGCCATCGCGTAGCTGACGTAGCGCTGGCGCTTCGCCCGCTCGAGCCAGATGCGGTCGTCGGCGGCGGCCCGGATCCCGACGAGCCGGCGCAGGTTCGGGCGCTGGACGAAGAAAGCGAGGAGCAGGTTCGCCGCGTAGATCGACAGCGCCACCAGCAGCCACGGCTGGCCGAGCAGCGAACCGCCCAGCGTGAGCACGAGCCCGATCCCGGTCAGGGCGAGCCCGATCCCGATGAGCAGCGTCCCGTGGGCCTGCATCCAGAGCAGGAACCGGACGAAGCGGTTCGGGCTGGTCTCGGCCGCCCGTCGGGTCCGGAGCGCGAACGGGAGCAGGATCGAGGGCAGGAACAGGCTCACCGCAAGGGTGAAGTGAGTGACGAGCAGAAGAGGAAACCAGGCCGGCATGCCGCCCGATTGTACGGCCGACCCGGCGGGCGCCGACCTAGCGCCGGATCGCCTCGAGCGCGACCCAGTCGCCCTCCTCGTGGCGGGCGCCGACATCGAGCCCGACCGCGGCGAACGCGGCGCGGACCTCGATCTCGCGGTCGACGAAGATGCCCGACGCGAGAACCACGCCGCCGGGCCGAACCTCGTCGCGGAGCTCCGACGCGAGGGCAATGAGGACCGATGCAATCAGGTTGGCGAGAATGACATCGACGGGCGGCGCGCCCCACGGCAGGCTGCCGGCCGCCGCGGTGACCCGGCCGACGAGCCCGTTGCGAGCGACGTTCGCCGCGGTCGCTTCGATCGCGATTTCGTCTGTGTCGACGCCGTGGACCGCTGTCGCCCCGAGCTTCGCCGCGGCGATGGCGAGGATTCCCGAGCCGCAACCCACATCGAGCACGCGGGCGCCGTCGATCAGCCCCCGGTCCGCCAGCCCCTCGAGGGCGGCCAGGCAGAGCCGCGTCGTCGGGTGCAGGCCGGTCCCGAACGCCATCCCCGGATCGAGGTCGAGGACCACCTCGTCGGAGCCGGCGACGTGGTCGAGCCAGGTCGGCTTGATCACGATCCGGCGGCCGATCCGGAGGACCGGGAAGTGCGCCTTCCAGGCCTCGGCCCAGTCGGCCTCGTGGACGACCCGCGTCGTCAGATCGCCGATCGGCCGGAGCCCGAACGCCTGGAGATGGCCGAGCGCCTCGGTCGCCGCCGCGACGGCGCGCTCGGCCGCCGACCGGTCGCGGGCCGGCACGTAGGCCCGGACGATCGAGGGACGCGTCGGATCGATCCGCGCTCCCAGGCCCTCGTCGACCAGCTCGAATGCGGGCTCGACGCTGGTGCCGCCTGGAGCGACCCGGCTGAGGATCTCGGATACGACCTCGACGGCCTCGATGTCGGCCTCGACCGAAAGCTCGAGCCACGCACCTGGAGACTGGG
>JANLYK010000033.1:0-4886 GCA_031365595.1 Chloroflexota bacterium
GAGCGCCTGCTCGAGGCCGGCCACGAGGTCGTCGTCCTCGACGACCTGACGACCGGGCACCGGGTGTCCGTGCCCGGCGTCGCGTCATTGGAGATCGGGAGCTACGGGGACGCCGCGACGACAGGTCGCCTGTTCGAGCGCGCCCGCGTCGACGCCATCCTCCATTGTGCGGCCCGGTCCCTCGTTGGCGAGTCCGTGCGCGACCCGGCCCGCTACTACCGCGACAACGTCGGCGGCGGGATCGCCCTGCTCGAGGCCGCTCGCCAGGCCGGGGTCGGGCGGCTCGTCTTCAGCTCCACCGCGGCCGTCTACGGCGTTCCAGAGCGGACTCCCATCCTCGAGTCCGCGCCGCTCGCTCCGATCAATCCGTACGGCGAGACGAAGCGCACGTTCGAGGGCGCGCTCCGGTTCTACGGCGAGGCGTACGGCCTGCGCTCGGTGGCGCTCCGCTACTTCAACGTGGCCGGCGCGACCGAGCCCAACGGCGAGCTCCACGACCCCGAGACGCACCTGATCCCGAATGTCCTGCGGGCCGCCGAGACGGGCGAGCCGATCACCCTCTTCGGTGCCGACGACCCGACCCCGGACGGGACCTGCATCCGCGACTACATCCACGTCGCCGACCTCGCCGACGCCCACCTCACGGCCCTCGAGGCGACCGCGCCGGAGGACTCCCGGACGGACACGGCACTCGTCTGCAATCTCGGGATCGGGGCCGGGTTCAGCGTCCGTGAGGTGGTCGATGCCGCAGCCGCGGTCGTCGGCCGGCCGATCCCGACGACGATGGGACCGCGCCGGGCGGGCGACCCGCCGGTCCTCGTGGCTGCCGTCGATCGGGCCCGCCAGGTCCTCGGCTGGACCGCCCGGCGGCCGACGCTCGAGGAAATGATCGGTTCGGCCTGGGCCTGGCGCCGGGCGAACCTCGACGACGCCGGGGCGCGGATCAGCTAAGGCGCGAGAACGCTCAGCGCGGCTCGATCGGCGCGGCCGATGGCGAGAGCCGCTCCGGAGGCGCCGGAGTCGACCCGGTCGGCGCCTCGCCGGACCCGGACCAGGCGTCCGACACTGGCCTGAGCAGCCAGTACCCGACCAGCATCGTGACCAGCAGGCTGAGTACTGCCACCTGGTACGCCCCGACGCCGAACCGATCAAGGAGCAGGAAGATCGTCGCCCCGTACAGGAGCTGGCCGATCACCTGCGATCCCTTGCCGACCAGCCCGTACAGCCCGAAGAACTCGCCGAGCCGCTCGGGCGGCGCGAGCCGGACCATGAACACGCGGTCCGCGACCTGGACGCCGCCGAGCCCGCTGCCGAGGATCCCGCCCGCGACGAGGAACAGCGCGAAGCCGATCGGACCGTCGATCCCGAGCGAGACCGCGCCCAGGACCAGCCCGACCGCCCACGAGACGAGGACCGTCATCAGCGTCCGCTTCGGGCCCCACTGATCCACGAGCCGGCCCCAGCCGAAGCTGGCGATCACCGCGACCACGGTCAGGCCGAGCAGGACCATCTGGGCGGTGCCCTGGCTCAAGCCCTTGGCGAAGACCGTGACCACGCTCATCACGACGATGATGGTGTTGACCGCATCCGAGTAGAAGAACCGGCCGACCAGGAACCGCCCGAGGCCCGGCACCTCCCGGGCGTGAGCGATCGTCGTCCGGAGCTGTGACCACGAGGCGGTGATGTCGCCGCGGCCGACCTTGCTCGCCGGCCCGTGCTCCTTGACGACGAGGAAGATCGGAATTGCGAAGAGCGCGAACAGGATCGCCGCGACGACGAAGCGGCCCTCATTGGGAACGTCCAGGAGGATCAGGAGGAGGCCGACGAAGATCGTCCCGCAATACCCGACCGCGACCCCGATCCCGCTCAGCCGGCCACGGGTCTCCGGCTTGCTGACGACCTTGAGCGTGGCGTCGTAGTAGATCAGGGCCGCCTGGTAGGCGAAGTTCGCGACCGTGAAGAGGGCGAGGCCGACGACCGGCGGGCTCGGCCCGATGAGCGCCGTGGGGACGACGCACAGCGCGGTGAAGAACAGCAGAAACGGGAGACGTCGCCCGCCCCGATCGCTGACCGCGCCGAGGATCGGCGAGACGAGCGCGTTGAGCCCGACGCTGAGCGCGATCGCGATCGAGACGACCGCGTTGCCGTCGCGCTCGCCGAACCGGCTCGGATCGGTGGCCCACAGGCCGATCGCGGTCGAGACCACGGCGAACGAGAAGATCGTGTTCGCGAAGTCGTACAGCGCCCAGGCCGCCGGCTCGGTGGCCCGGCCGGTCGGGCTGAGCGCGCCGAGGCCGCGGGCGGCACGCGTCCCGGGAGCTCGATCCGTCGCGGTCACCGCGCGATCATAGGCGCGCTCCGACGCCGCGTTCGGTCGGTCGCGCGCGGGGCTCCGTCGCCCGAGAGGGCTTCCGCCGGGCACCGTCGTATCATCGGGCGCATGCTCGCCACCGATGCAGCCGAAGCAGCCGCGACCTGGCGACCCCAGCTGTTCGGCGATCGAAAGGCGCGCCAGATCGTGGACCCGATCGTCGAGCCGCTCTGGACGGGTCCGCGGATCCTGGCCTTCGTCGACGGCGGCGCCGCCCACCTGACCGACGTCGACGGCGACCGGATCGAGGACGAGCTCGCGATCGAAGGCGCCCTCGTGGAGGCCGCCGCGGGCGCCACGCTCCTGCTTGAGGCGTTCCTGACGCCTGAGCCTCTCCAGGCCGTGGCCGACATCGCGGGCCGGGACATCTTGGCCACGCCGAAGGTCGGCGACACGGTCACCCAGATGCTCCTGGGCAGTCGCGGAGAGCGGAAGCACCGCCTGACCGAGCGTCGGGACGAGGCTCGTCGGCGGACCGTCGAGGGCGCCGACGACCGGCTCGCCTTCGTCGCCGTCGACCTCATCTGGCTCGACGACGAGTCGCTGTGCGACGTGCCCCTTCTCGAGCGCAGGCGGATCCTCGAGTCCGTGCTGCCGGAGAGCCATCTCGTCCGCGTTGGCGTCCACGTCAAGCCGCCGATCGATACATGGCTCGGGTCCTGGCGCTCGTTCGGCTTCCATCGCCTCTCGTTCAAGGCCGCCAACAGTCGCTACCTGCCCGGCCGCAAGAATCAGGAGTGGGCGCAGGCACTGATCCCGCCCCGCTGACGGAACGGGCTGCGCGCCGCCTCGGAGCGCGCGCCGCCTCGGAACGGGCTGCGCCGCCAAGTGCCGAACCTGGCCAAACTGCCATGGACGGAACGCTGGGCGCGAATCAGGCCAGGAGCCCGCGCGAGTCCGCCCCAGGACCATGACCATTCACGCACCTGCGCCCGTCAACCTCGAGACCGGGCCGCGTCCGAGGGCCTCAGAAGCATGCCTAATGTTCCGTGAGTGGTGATCTGGCCATGTCAGGATGCGATCGCCAGGAGCGCGCGCCGCCACGGAGCGCCGGTTCATCCGCAACGGGATCGCAAGCCGCCCGGGCGCGTCACCCGGGGCACGCCCCGCCGCCCGGTGGTAGGGTCTCGGGGTGCCTGCCCAAGGATTGACGCCGGCCGTCCGAGACGAGATCGCCCGATTGGGCCACGCGGACATCATGGTCGGGATCCCGAGTTTCAAGAACGCCGCGACGATCGGCTATGTCGTGCGCGCGGCTCAGGCCGGGCTCGTCCAGTACTTCCCCGACCTGAAGCCGGTCCTCGTCAACAGCGACGCGGGCTCGCCCGATGGAACAGGCCGGGTCGTGGTCGAGACGGAGCCGCCCGACTACATCGAGCAGATCCTCCTCACCCGACCGACCAACAAGCTGTCCCGGGTCAGCCTCACCTACCCGGAGATCGACGGGGTCGGCGGCAAGGGCGCGGCCCTGCGCACGATCTTCGAGATCGCCGCGGCCCTCGAGGTCCAGGCCCTCGTCGTCGTGGACAGCGACTTGCGCTCGATCATTCCCGAGTGGATCGAGCTCCTCGCCGGGCCGATCCTCAAGGGCGGCTACGACTACGTGGCCCCGCTCTACGCCCGCTACAAGTACGACGGCACGATCACCAACACGGTCACCTATCCGCTGACCCGGGCCCTCTACGGCAACCGGATCCGGCAGCCGATCGGCGGCGACTTCGGGGTCAGCGGCGACCTCGTGAAGCACTACCTCCAGCTCGACGACTGGACCGACGACATCAGCAAGTTCGGGATCGACATCTGGATGACGACCTCGGCGCTGACCGGCGGGTTCGCGGTCTGCCAAGCCCGGCTCGGGGCGAAGGTCCACGACCCCAAGGACCCCGGGTCCGACCTCGGCCCGATGTTCCGCCAGGTCGTCGGAACGATCCTTCGCCTGGCGGCCTCCCATCCTGCGAACTGGGTCGACATCCAGGGCAGCCACGACATCCCGGCCTACGGCTTCGAGCGGATCATCGACCCGCCGCCGCTCGAGGTGAACACCCTTCGCCTCCTGGACGAGTTCCACACGGGATCCCTGACTCTCGCCGACACCTGGCGCGGGATGTTCGCGCCGCAGAACCTCGAGACGGTGCTTGTCCTCGCTCGCGAGGCGGGCAAGCTGGTCGACACGGCCCGGGCGCGGCTCGGGATCGCCGGCGACGGCACGTCGACGACGTCGGCCACGACCGCCGAGATGGCCGAAGCCCTCAGCGCGTTCCACTTCCCCGACGATCTCTGGGCCCGCCTGATCTACGACCTCGTGATCTGCGCCCGTTCCGCGGAGCCGCCGATCGAGAACCTCGTCGCGGCCCTCGTCCCGGTCTACTTCGGACGGGTCGGCAGCTTCGTGATCGAGAACCGTCACCAGACCACGGACGAGGCCGAAGACCGGGTCGAGCGCCAGGCCCGCCAGTTCGAGCTCCTGAAGCCGTATCTCGTCGATCGATGGCGAGCCGCCGAGGCCGACCTCGCC
>JANLYK010000069.1:0-2339 GCA_031365595.1 Chloroflexota bacterium
CTCGGTCGTGGGCGGCGTGTCCGAGTCGGTCGCGGATGCGCTCGGGATCCGGGCCGGGACGCCGGTCGTCGCCGGCATCGTCGACGCCTGGGCGAGCTATCACGGCGCGGGCATGGTCCGGGCCGGCGACGCGATGGATCCGGGCGGCTCGGCGGGCGGCTTCGGGATCTACTGGGACCGGCCGCTCGACGTTCCCGGCTCGTTCTCGACGATCGCGCCGCTGCCGGGACTGTACTCGGTCGGCGGGGCGATGGCCGCGACCGGCCGGGCCGTGGACTGGTTCCGGGTCGAGGTCCTCGGCGGCGGGAGCTCGACGGAGACGTTGATCGCCGAGGCGAGCGCGGTCCCGGCCGGCGCCGACGGCGTCGTCTTCCTGCCGTACCTCGCGGGCGAGCGATCGCCGCTCTGGGATCCGTCGGCCCGCGGCGCGTTCGCGGGCCTCGCCCTCTCCCACGGACGTGCGCACCTGACCCGGGCGATCCTCGAGGCATCGGCGTTCGCGATCCGACACGTGGCCGATGCCGTCATCGCGGCCGGCGCCGAGGTCCGGGCGATGCGAGTCTGCGGCGGGCCGGCCCGGAGCGAGACGTGGAACCAGATCAAGGCCGACGTCACCGGCTTCACGGTCGAGGTCCCGGCCGTGCTCGAGACCGCGGTCGGGGGCGCGGCGATCGTCGCGGCGACGGGGGTCGGCGCGTGGCCCGACCTGCCGGCGGCGATCCGGGGCATGACCCGGGCGTCGCGCCAACTCGCCCCGAACCCGGCGACTCGCGCCCGCTACGACGCGACGTACGACGCCTATCGCCGGCTCCACCCGGCAATCGCCCCGATCATCCGCGACCTCGCGGCGGCCGAGGCGTGACCCGTCCGGGCCGGCTCGTGGCCGACGGCATCCGGGTCGCATTCCCCTCAGGCGGTCGGGGAGTCGCGCCGACGGTCGCTCTCGACGGGATGGCGCTCGACGTGGCCGGCGGCGAGATCGTCGCCCTGATCGGCCCGAACGGCTGTGGCAAGTCGACGTTCCTGCGGGTGGCCGCCGGGCTGCTCGCGCCGGAGCGCGGCCGGGTCGCCCTCGACGACGTCGCCGTCACGTCGCCGGATCCGCGGATCGGGCTCGTGTTCCAGGAACCGCGCCTGCTGCCGTGGCGGTCGGTCGCCCACAACATCACGTACCCGCTCGACCTCGCGGGCTGGTCGCGCGATCGGCGGGCGACCCGGCTCGCCGAGCTGCTCCACATCGTGGGGCTGGAAGCCGCGGCGGCCCTGCGCCCGGTCCAGCTGTCGGGCGGAATGCGCCAGCGGGCCGCGATCGCCCGGGCCCTCGCCCTGTCCCCGGACGTGCTCCTGCTCGACGAGCCGTTCAGCGCACTCGATGCCCTCACTCGCGAGCGCTTCAACCTCGAGCTGCTCCGGCTCCAGCAGCGGACCGGGACCACCGTGGTCATCGTCACCCACAGCATCTCCGAGGCGATCCTCGTCGCCGATCGAGTGGTCGTGATGACCCCACGGCCCGGCCGCGTCGCCGCTGAGATCCGGATCGACGCCCCGCGGCCGCGCTCGATCGCCCTCCTCGACGAAGCGCTCGTGTCGCGGGCGGCGGCCGAGATCCGCTCGCACCTCGAGCTCGGGGAGCAGGTCGCGTGACGCTCGAGTCGGTCGCCCGGCCGGGTCTCGGCAGTCGTTCGGCGGCCGTCGTCGGGCTCTGGCCGATCGCGGCCGCATTCGCCGCATTCGTCGTCGTGTGGCAGGCGATCGTCCTCGTCACTGGCCTGCCGGCGTTCATCCTGCCGGCCCCGGGCGCGGTCGGCGCCCGCTTCGTCGAGGCCTGGACCGACGGCACGATCGCGCCGCACGCCTGGACGACGTTCGTCGAGGTCGTCCTCGGCTTTGCGGTCGGCGCCGCTATCGGACTCGTCGTCGGCTACGCCCTCGCCCGATCCGTTCTGGTCGAACGCTTCCTGTCGCCGTACCTCGTCGCCGCCCAGGCGGTTCCGATCCTGGCTCTCGCCCCGCTCCTCGCCCTGTGGTTCGGGCCTGGGCTGCTCGCCAAGGTCGTGATCTGCGGGCTGATTGTCTTCTTCCCGGTCGCGATCGCGACGATGGTCGGGGTCCGCTCGGTTGACCGCGGGCTGCTTGAGCTCGCGGACTCCCTGCGCGCGTCCCGTCGCCAGGTCCTCGCCACCATCGAGATCCCGGCAGCGCTGCCGGCGATCCTCGGCGGCCTCCGGGTCGGCGTCACGCTTGCCGTGGTCGGGGCGATCGTCGGGGAGTGGGCGGGGGCCGACCAGGGCCTCGGCCTGCTCGTCAACCTCGCCCGCGGCAGCCTGTTCGACATTCCG
>JANLYK010000073.1:0-4088 GCA_031365595.1 Chloroflexota bacterium
GACGGCGACCTCATCGTCGTGTCCGACTTCGCGACCGGGCGGCTCCATCGCGTCATCGCGCCGGGCGTTCTGGAGCCGCTGACGGCAGAGGGACGGGCGTGGCGGTTTGCGGACCTGTGCCACGACCGTCGGCGCAACCGGCTCGTCGCAGTCCGCGAGGATCACGAACCCGACACGCTCTCTCGCAACGGCGAGCCCGAGAATGCGCTGGTCGCGATCAGCCTCGACGACGGTGCGGTGTCGGTCCTCGCCGAGGGTTCGGACTTCATCGCGGCGCCGCGCCTCGCGCCCGACGGCCGACGGCTCGCGTGGCTTCGCTGGAGTCATCCGAACCTGCCGTGGGACGGGACCGAGCTCGTCGTGGCCGATCTCGACGCAGCCGGGCGCCCGACGGACGAACGGGTTGTCGCCGGCAGCCCGGCCGACTGGATCGCCCAGCCCCGCTGGTCGCCGGACGGCGTGCTCCATTTCGCCGCTGAGCCCGACGGCTGGATGAACCTGTTCCGGATGACCGCCGACGGACGGGTCGAGCGCGCGAGCGACCGGCTCCGGGTCGAGTTCGCCTTTCCCGACTGGGTGTTCGCGCTCTCGAACTACGCATTCGCTGCCGACGGCACGATCATCGCCGTCGGCCGGAGCGGCGGCCGCGACCGGCTGTACCGGATCGCCCGCGACGGGACGGCCACACCCTTCGATCTCCCGTTCACCGAGATCAGCTACGTCACGGTCGACGGCGGCACGGCCGTCTTCCGGGCCGCGGCGCCGGACCGGCCGTGGGCCGTCCACGAGCTCGATCTCGCGAGCGGATCGACCACGGTGATCAGCGCGCCGTCGAGCATCGAGCTCGACCCCGTCGACGCCTCCCTCGGAGAGCTGGTCGAGTTCCCGACCGAGGGCGAGGGGAACGCGTTCGGCATCCTCTATCGACCGACCAACCGATCGCACCGCGGTCCGGGCGACGCCCTGCCGCCGCTGATCGTGACCAGCCACGGCGGTCCGACCGCGCAGGCATCGACGGCCTTCTCGATCGGGACCCAGCTCTTCACGAGTCGCGGCTTCGCGGTCCTCGACGTCGACTACGGCGGCTCGACCGGCTATGGCCGCGACTACCGCAAGCGCCTCGAGGGCGAGTGGGGCGTCGTGGATCTAGCCGATTGCGTCGCGGGCGCTCAGTGGCTTGCCGGGCAGGGGATCGTCGACGGCGGGCAGCTCGCGATCCGGGGCGGCAGCGCGAGCGGCTACACGACCCTCTGCGCGGTCACGTTCAGTGACGTGTTCTCGGCGGGGACGAGCTATTTCGGGATCGGCGACCTCGAGACGTTCGTCAAAGAAACCCACAAGTTCGAATCGCGCTATCTCGAGCGCCTGGTCGGGCCGTATCCGGCCGAGAAGCAGCGCTACCACGACCGCTCGCCACTGAACTTCGCCGACCGGATCTCGTGCCCGGTCCTGATCCTCCAGGGGGCAGAGGACCGGGTGGTCCCGCCCGCCCAGGCCGAGCAGATCGTGGACGTCCTGTGGGAGCGCCACCTGCCCCACGCCTACTTGCTCTTCGCCGGCGAGGATCACGGGTTCCGGAGCGCGGCGAACGTCATCCGATCCTTCGAGGTCGAGCTCTCGTTCTACGGCCAGGTCTTCGGCTTCACGCCGGCCGACGCGATCGAGCCGGTCGGGATCGAGTTCCTCGACGGCGCGCCGACCATGGCCGGCCGGGTCTCGCCCCGGGCGTGATCCCGCTCGTCTCGGCACTCCAGGACGGCACCAATCGCCTCGGCGCGCCCATCGCGTCGGCCACGAGCGGTCAGAGCGACGCGGCGCGGACGATCGCGATCGTCCTCGTGCTCCTCATCGCGGCGACGGCTCTCGCGGTCATCGCCCGCCGGCTTGCGGTCCCGTACCCGGTCCTCCTCGTCCTCGGCGGCCTCGCCCTCGGGTTCATCCCGGGTCTGCCGGCAGTCGAGCTCGAGCCGGACGCCGTCTTCCTCCTCTTCCTGCCCCCGATCCTCTTCGGGGCGGGCTACTTCACATCGATCCGCGACCTCCGGTCGAACATCCGGCCGATCGGACTGCTCGCGGTCGGGCACGTCCTGTTCACGATGGTCGTCGTCGCGGTCATCGTCCACGCGCTCGTCCCGACGCTTGGCTGGGGGGCCGCGTTCACCCTCGGCGCGATCGTCGCCCCGCCGGACGCGGTGGCGGCGACTGCGGTCTTCCAGCGCCTCGGCGTGCCGCGCCGGCTCGTGACGATTCTCGAGGGTGAGAGCCTCCTCAACGACGCCACGGCCCTCGTTGCCTACCGGTTCGCGGCCCTTGCGGCGACGACGGGCACGTTCTCGCTGATCGAT
The DNA here is from genome assembly GCA_031365595.1 of Chloroflexota bacterium. Lineage (GTDB taxonomy): Bacteria > Chloroflexota > Limnocylindria > Limnocylindrales > CSP1-4 > CF-46. The sequence goes on from JANLYK010000073.1 coordinate 2,346, forward strand.
GCCGGCGGGACGTTCCTGTTCGCCTCGGTCGGTGGCGTGCTGCTCGGCCTGGCCATCGGCCACGTCGTGTCGATGGCGGTCCGCCGGATCGACGACGAGGTCTTCTCGATCGTGATCACGTTCCTTGCCCCGACGGCGGCATACCTGCCGGCGGAGCAGCTCGGGCTGTCGGGTGTGATCGCGACCGTTGCCGCCGGGATCTGGCTGGGTCGGCACGCCCCGAAGGCACTCAGCTCCGGCGTCCGGCTGTCGGGCGTCGCCGCCTGGCAGATCCTCCTGTTCCTCGTCAACGGGTCGGTCTTCATCCTCATCGGGCTGAGCCTGCCCCAGGCGCTGGGCCGCCTCGCCGGCCGATCGCCCGGCGAGCTCCTCGGGCTGGGCGTGGCGGTGGCGGTCACGGTCATCGTCGCCCGGATCGTCTACGTCCTCGGGGTCCTCTACCTCCCGAAGCGGCTCGCTCGGCGGGGCAGGAACGAGCCAGAGGGCGCGGCCCGGAACATCGGGATCGTCGGCTGGGCAGGCATGCGCGGCGTCGTCTCGCTGGCGGCTGCCCTAGCCCTGCCGGCCGGGTTCCCCGAGCGCGACCTCGTGATCTTCCTGACATTCGCGGTGATCCTCGCGACGCTCGTCGGGCAGGGTTTGACGTTGCCCCTCCTCATCCGTCGCCTCGACATCGACGACGGGGCCGGGCTCGAAGGACAGGAGGAGGCGTACGCCCGGTACATCGCCGCCGATGCGGCCACGGCCCGGCTCGAGGACCTCGCCCGGGAGTGGCCGGGTCATCAGGAACTGATCGACACGCTCCGCTCGCAGTACAGCCACCGCTCCCATCACGCCGAGCTTCGGCAGGACACTGCCGAGCACGATGACGACGCCGAGCAGGAGCTGCTCGAGCATCGCGCGATCCGGCTCGCCATCCTTGACGCCGAGCGCGACGCGCTGATTGCCCTGCGCGAGCGCGCGGCCATCTCCGACGAGATCTTTCGCCGGGTCGAGCGCGACCTCGACCTCGAAGAGCTCCGGATGGAAGCCTAGTCCGGCGGGTCGCTCGCCCCCTCGTCGGTCGCGTGCGTGTCGGCGATGTCGGCCAGGACGGCGATCCCGCGGGCCACATCGGTGAACGAGGTCGTCAGCGGCGAGAGCCCGAGCCGGATCGAATCGGGGGCGCGGAAGTCCGGCACGACCCCGGCGGCGGACAAATGCCGGGTCAGCTCGGGGGCGTCGTGCCGGCGGACCGACACGTGCGAGCCGCGGCGGGCGCTCTCGCGCGGGCTCCCGAGCGTGAACCCGCGCGGAACAAGCCAGGCGTCGTGGAGCGCGTTCGCGTACTCGGTCAGCGCGATCCCCTTGGCCCGGATCGCGTCGATCCCTGCCTCAGCCGACAGGCGGATTCCTTCCTCGGCGGCCGCCAGACCCAGGATCCCGGGCGTCCCGGTCAGCCAGCCGGCGATGCCGGGCGCCGGCGTAAACCCGTGGCCCATCTCGAACTGATCCGCTTGGCCGAACCAACCCTGGATCGGGTTGCGCAGGGCCGCCTGGAGGTCGCGCCGGATGTAGAGGTACGCGGGCGCACCGGGACCGCCGTTCAGGAACTTGTACGTGCAGCCGACCGCGAGGTCGACGCCGTGGCGGGCGAGGTCCACCGGGATTGCGCCGGCGGAGTGCGACAGGTCCCACAGGACGAGGGCGCCTGCGTCGTGGGCGCGTGCCGTGATCGCGGCGAGGTCCGCGATCGCGGCCGAG
>JANLYK010000092.1:0-5332 GCA_031365595.1 Chloroflexota bacterium
CTCGGTCGGCTCGACGATGATCCCGGCCGACTTGCCGACCGTCCCGGGATCGCGGTCGACCGCGACGCAGGCCGCCTCGAACGCAGCGAGGCGCGGCCCGAACTCCGCAAGATCGCTCCGCTCCTCGACGTACCAGCTCCAGGTGTCGGCGTGGAGGGCAGCCAGGTTGAGCATCCGCGGACCCTTGGCCCCGATCATGATCGGGATCCGACCAGGACGGGGCCCGACCGGCCGGTGCTCCAGGTCGCGCGCCGCGTGGAACGCCCCCTCGTAGTCGGCGCGACCTTGGCGCAGGAGCGGAACGATGATCTCGGCCGCCTCGGCAAACCGGCCGATGACGTGGTCCTCGGGCAGCCCGAACGCGTGCGCCTGGCGACCGGCGTGGCCGGACCCGAGCCCGAAGACGAAGCGCCCACCGCTGATCTCGTCGAGCGTCTCGACGGCCTTCGCCGTGATGCCGGGGTTTCGGTGGAGCGCCGACAGGATCCACGTGCCGACCTTGACCCGCGAGGTCGAGGCGGCGACGGCGCCGGCCATTGCCACGCTTTCCCACCAGCCGCGGGTGTCGCCATCAGCCGGGCGCCACAACAGCTCGTCCGGGATCCACACGGTACTGAACCCGATCTCCTCGGCTCGGAGCGCGAGCTCGCGGATCTCGGTCCAGCGCGGGGTCGCGCCGTCGGTCCAGGACTCTTCCATCGGCAGGACGAAGCCGATCTCGAGGCGGCCCATCAGTCCTCCGTCGCCCCGTCGGGCTCGATCCAGCCGTCGTACTCGACGACGGTCCGGTAGCCGAGGCGCTCGTAGATCGGCCGGCCCATCGGGCTGGATTGGAGGATCGCGACGTCGCATCCGGCGGCCGCCCCGTCGGCTGCGACGCGCTCGGTGATCGCCGCGCCAAGCCCTCGGCGTCGGGCGCTCTCGATCGTCGCGATGTTGTAGACGCCGATTGTCTTTCCCGTCCGGACTCCGAGGCCGGTCGTGACCGGTTGGCCGTCCGTGTAGCCGACGTAGACCGCGTTATCCGGACGTTGCCAGGTGTCCAACGCGACAATCGCCCGGAGCATGGCCTCGGGCATGCCGAAGCCCAGGGCACCCGCCCGCAGGTGATCCTCCATTCCGGCGCGGTTGTCGACCTGACGAATCTCGTGGTCGTCCGGGATCGGGGTCACGCTGGGTGGGATCGGATGGAGCCCCATTCCGGGCATGGGGTCGGCCTCCGCGGGAAGCATGAGCGCGAGCTCCGCCATGAGTGGCCGGAACCGGTCGTCGGCGCCGCGTCGGAGGTGGACCTCGAAGGGCTGGCCGCGCTCGCGAAGCGCAGCGATGGCCTCGGCGACCGCTTCCGGCGTGGCGTCCCCGCTTTCGATCGAGACCTGGTTGAAGAACCGGACCGGAAGGCCGGACGCGAGGAGGACGACCCCGTCGCGACGGCGGACGAGACTGCCCGGCGCGTTCGCCACGCCGGCCGACATCGTCTCGATCATGTTCTCGTGCTCGAGCCGGGCGAGGGTCGCGTCGTCCATCTGCGGACGCTAACAGGCGCCGAGCGCAGGTGTGCCTTATTCGTGCCTGGGCGGTGGCAGCGCTGCTAGGCTGCCGCCGTGCCCAGCATCCGCGACTTCCTCGGCCGGATGTTCACGATGCCCTCCTACCCCCCGGAAGAGCGAGACCCGCGAACCTTCCGCCTCGCCGGTCTCGAGCTGCCGATCCGGGCGACGGTCGTCGTGGTCGCGGTCATCCTGATCGTGATCTTCGACTTTCAGCGAACGCTCATCCCCGACGAGCTGGTGCGCTACGACCGCAACCCGGGTGCGCAGCGAATGCAGGCACTCAGCCGGGTCGTGCTGTTCTTCCTGGTGCCGCTGGCGATCGTCGTCATCGGGTTCCGCGACCGGCCCGGCCGCTATGGACTCCGGCTCGGCGACTGGCGCTGGGGGCTCGGGCTAGCGGTGTTCGGCGCCGCGGTGATGACGCCGGTCGTGCTCGTCCTGTCGGGGGCGCCCGATTTCCGCGAGTACTACGCGCCATCCATGGATCCGCTGCCGTCGCTCCTGTTCACCAACGTCCTCGACCTCGTCTCGACCGAGTTCCTCTACCGCGGCTTCCTGATGCTCGCGCTCGCCAGGGTGTTCGGCCCGATCGGGCTCGTCGTCGCGCTCTTCCCGTTCACGTTCACCCACCTGACGAAGCCGGAACTCGAGCTCCTGTCGACGTTCGCCGGCGGCGCGGTGTACGGCTGGCTGACGTGGCGGACGGGCTCGATCCTGTGGGGCGCCCTGGCCCACACGTACATCGTGACGCTGATCATCGTGCTCGCCTCGGGCGGCGTGCCGGGCTGACGCGGAGACCCGCCGCCCAGGAGTGGATGACCAAGCTGCCCCTGTGGTCGCGGCGCAAACCCCGGGCGGCACGGCACGACATCGGCGCGTCCGGAACGGCATCCGCCCGAACGCGATCAGCCCGATGCCGGCAATCAGCACGAACGCGACGACGAAGACTCCGAGTTCCACGGTCGGGGCCTTAGCGCCGGGCCGCCTTCGCGACATCGGAGTCGCCGTCGACCTCGATGCCATGCTTGTGGGCCGCCGCCAGGATCTTCTTCGCGGCCGCAGCCTTCGCGCCCGGCTCGTCGAACTCGGTCTGGTTGAACCGGCCGAGTGCGCTCCGGACGTGACCTTCGTCGTTGATCGGGAGGTGGCGTTCGTCGTTCTTGTCGATCCAGGCAAAGGACGAGTCGCGCAGCCGGTCGCGGTGCTCGGTGTCGAGGGTCGCCATGGGTGCCTCCTTGTGCGCCAGAGGATTGCCCGGACGGCGTGAACGGCGGGTGCACGACCCGCCGTTCATTGGCTTCAGGAGTGTTGCGAAGGCGATCAGCCTGGCATCGGTGCCCGATCCCCGCCGAAGCGCGCGAGCTCGTGCTCGAGGTCGAGCGGACGGATCACGCCGCGATGCTCGTCCTCGCCCCACGCCTCGCGCGGGACGCGCCACATGATCTCGAACTCGTTGCCGTCCGGGTCGTGCCCATAGAGCGACTTCGAGACGCCGTGATCGCTCGCCCCACCAAGGGCCCCGGCTCCGGCGAGGAGATCCCGCGCGGCCGCCAGAGCGGCGATCGTCGGGACCTCCCACGCGAGGTGATACAGACCGACCGAGCCGCGTGGCGCGTTCTGCGCCTGTGCCCCGACCGAGAAGAGCCCCAGATCATGGTGGTTCCCTTCGAGCGGACTGCGCAGGAAGATCGCCTGCCCGCCCATCTCCTTGCCGACGACCTCGAACCCGAAGATCCGGGTGTAGAAGTCGGCGGCGCGCTCCGCGTCCCGGACGAACAGGACCGCGTGGTTCAGGCGGGCGACGGGAATGCTCATCGGGATCGACTCGGCTCCGGCTGTGGGTTGACTAGTTGCGGCTGTCCGGGTCCGCCGTCACGGCGACGACCGAGTCCGGGCCGACCAGGATCCATGCATCCTGCCACGTGCCGCCGGCGAGATTGCGCTGGATGTTCAGCCAGGCCATGCCCTCGAGGGTCCGGGCGCTCGCGAGCGAGCCGGCATCCACCGGCCGGAAGCCGATCGACTCGACGACGTCGAGGACGGTCTGCTTGGCTGCGGCATCGTCACCTGCGACGAACCCGTCCGGCGAGATCCCGGCGACGGTCGGCGCGGCCTGACGGGAGGCGAAGACGGTGTTGAAGGCCTTGACGACCCGTGCGTCCGGGACCTGGCCCTGGAGTTCCTCGGCGATCGATGTCGCTGCGCCGTCGGCGGTCGGGGTCGGGCGATTCGAGACGTCGATGACGACCTTGCCATCGAGGCTCGAGCCCATGTCCGTGGCGATCTGGCCGATCGACTGGGCGGGGACCGCGAGGACGATGACCTGGGCGTTCTGCGCGGCGTCCGTGTTGCTGGCGCCGGCGGTGGCGCCCGACTGGCTGGCGGCCGAGACGGCATTGGCGCCGTGCTCGGCCGTGATCGTGACGTCGTGGCCCGCGCGGGTCAGCGACGTGGCGAGTGCGCGGCCGACGTTGCCGGCACCGATGATGGCGATCTGCATGGCGTGGATCCTCCGGGATCTTCTGTTGCTGCTTGACGTGTTTGCTGTTGTCAAGCGATATTGGTTGATAGCGAAACCATACGACGGTCGCGAGCCGTTGTCAACATCTGTTTGTGGAGGGCCAACATCATGGCCATGGACACCCCGGCTGAGGTCGGAACCCGGCGCCCGCCGGCTGTCGGCCGGCAGGTTCGACGCTGGCGAGGCGAGCGCGGCCTGACCCTCGCCCGCGTCGCCGAGGCGACCGGGCTGAACGTCGGCTACCTGTCGCAGATCGAGAATGACAAGGCGTCGCCGTCGCTGGCCTGCCTGTCGTCCCTGGCCGGCGCCTTGGACGTCCCGATCGCCTGGTTCCTCGTGGATGAGGAGCGGCTACCCGAGGTCGCGCTGGCCGCCGACAGGCGCTGGCGGGAGCAGCCGGGCGGGCGGGCCAGCCGGGTCGACGCGCGCGGCTCGGGCGACATCTCGATCGTGGAGATCGAGGTCGAGCCGGGCAAGGGAACGGGGGTCCACACCCACTCCGGCGACGAGCACCACCTCGTCACGGCCGGCCGGTTCCGGATGACCCAGGGCACGCACGTGACCGAGCTTGGCCCGGGCGACTACCTGCGCTGGGACGGCCTGATCCCGCACGGCGCCGAGGCGATCGGCGACGAGCCCGGGGCGATGTTGATCATCCGCCTGAGCCGTCACGGCGAGCCGCACGATTGAGCGCGCCGCAGCCTGCCACCGAATCGCAACCCGCGCGCGGCCACGCGCGAACGCGACGATCGGTATCCTTCCACCGTCCCATGCGATCCCCGTCATCGATCCGCAATCACGACATCAGGTGGTGCCCATGAAGGTCGGCGTCGCCAAGGAGTCTGCGCCCGGCGAGCGGCGCGTCGCCCTGGTACCCGAAGCGCTCGGCAAGCTGACTGCCGCCGGGCTTGAGATCCTCGTCGAACAGGGCGCCGGCAGCGGCGCCGCCATCCCCGACTCGGCGTATGCCGAGGCCGGCGCGACCGTCGTCTCGACCGCCGACCTGTACGGCCAGTCGGATGTCGTGCTGCGCGTCCAGAAGCCCTCGGACTCCGAGGTCAAGGTCATGCACCAGGGCCAGGCGGTCCTCGGCCTGCTCCAGCCCCTCATCGATCCCCAGACCGCGGCGGCGCTGGCGAAGCAGGGGGTCACGGCGATCAGCCTCGACGCGATCCCGCGGACGCTCAGCCGCGCCCAGACGATGGATGCCCTCAGCTCGCAGGCCAACGTCGGCGGGTACAAGGCGGTCCTGATCGCG
>JANLYK010000154.1:0-16577 GCA_031365595.1 Chloroflexota bacterium
CCCTCGACGCACTGGTCGACATCGCCAACACGGTGCCCGGGGTGATCGGCGCGCGATTGACCGGTGCCGGCTTTGGCGGGTGCACGATCAATCTCGTGCGGGACGAGGCGGTCGAGGCCCTGCGCGAGGCCGTCCTCGCGATGTACTCGGCCCGGACGGGCCTGACGCCGCGCGTCATCGTGACCCGGGCGGCGGCGGGAGCGCGGCGGGTCGCCTGAGACTCCGGCGGTCGCCTACGGTACGAAGCTGTCCGGATCTTCGAGACCGAGTCCGCCGACCGTCATCGCATCGTGGTCCAGGGTGATGAGGCGGCCCTCGCGGAGGAATCGTTCGACGCCGGTCAACGGCGCCAGGATCGCCAGATCCAGCTCCGTGAACAGCGTCGCGAGGAGATCCGTCCAGGCTTCGACCGAGCTGAAGCCGACGTATGCGAGCAACCCGCGGCGGACGGCGGCCGGCTCCCCGGCGAGGTGCGACGAGCCGGCGTATCGAGCCAGGACAATCGGCTCCGGATCGGTCACCTCGTCGAGCGCGAGGATGTCGGTCCATGGTCCAGCCGGTGCGCCACCCGGCTCGACCGTGAGCGGCAGAGTCTGGCTGAGGCCCTCGCTGACGCGCGCGCCCAGAGCCGACGCCAGACCGCCCGGCAGCGGTTCCTCCAGCCAGCAGTCGTCGAGGTCCTTGACGAACGAGCGTGGACCGAGGATCACCAAGGCGCCTGCCGCCATCGCCTCTTGCAGGCGCCCGACGCGGACCGGGCTCATCAGGTGGAGGGCGGGAGCGAGGATCACCCGATAGCCCGTCAGGTCGTCGCGCGGTCCGAGCATGTCAGCGTCGAGGCCGAGTCGGCGGACCGCCGCATGGACCGGCTGGATCAGGCTCCGATGCGTCAGGCCGGCCTGGTGCGGATCGATCTCGATGGCCCAGCCATCCTCGTAGGCGTGAAGGATCGCGACCTGGGCTCGCGGCCGGTCCAGGACCGTCGGCATGGAGCCTCTCACGGTCCCAAGCTCGCGGGCCAACCGGCTGGCCTCGACCAGGCCGCGATCGGGACTGCCGTCGTGGCGGAGCAGGCCACTGTGATATTGCTCCTGGCCGGATCGAGTCGGCTGCCACGAGAAGAACAGCGACGCCTCGATCCCATGCAGCGCGGCCTGCCAGCCCCACAGACGAACCTGTCCGGGCGGAACCGGCGGGTTGAGCGCCGTCCAGTTGATCGGTCCCGCCTGCTGTTCCATGACCCATGCCCGGCCCGCCGGACCCGCCGAGCCACGGGCCAGGTCGAGGAGGTAGGCGTACGTCTCGGGGCCGTCGACGCCATGGGGATAGGCGTCGATGGCAGCGACGCCGCTCGCCTCGTGGACGTCACGGGCATCGACGAACGTGTCGTCCCAGTAGAGATTGACGAGGATGTCGCGGCCCGGCGAGGCAGCCGCCACGATCGACCGCTGCTCGGCCAGCGCGGCCACGACCTGATGGCTGGCGAATCGGCGATGGGCGAGGAGCAGGCTCGGCGACTGGACCGTCGACGACCGGCGAGGCAGCTCGACCTCGTCCCACGAGCGGTACTGACCGGACCAGAATGAGGTGCCCCAGGCATCGTTCAGCGCGTCCAGGGTCCCGTAGCGCCGCTCGATCCATGCCTGGAAGGCCGATTCGCACAGAGCGCACCAGCACCGGGCAGAGTCGTGGTTCCCGGGTTCGTTGTCGAGCTGCCACGCTCGGACGGCCGGGTGGGTGCCGAACCGCTCGGCGAGTGCGGTCACGATCCGGGCGCTCGCCCGCCGGCCGCTCGGGGCCGTCGGGCAGGTGGCCCGGCGGCTGCCGGCGGCTCGGGCCAGACCGTCCGCATCGATCAGGCGGATGTCCGGTTGGGCACGGACCAGCCAACGTGGTGGCACGGCCGTGGGCGTCCCGAGCACGACGTGTAGGCCGGACGCGGCCGCCGTGTCGACTGCCCGTGCGAGCCAGTCGAGCTCGAGCCGGCCCGGTCCAGGTTCGAGGGCGCCCCACGAAAACTCGCCGAGTCGGACCAGCTCGAGCCCGGCGTCCGCCATCCGCCTCGTGTCGTCGGCCCAACCCTCGGGAGGATGCTGCTCCGGATACCAACAGACGCCGAGCTTCACCTGGCGGTCCGCGGCGCGGTCTCGCCCGGCCGTTCGAGTCGTCCGCCGTCCGGGCCGGCGTCGGGCAGCCACAGGGGCGCGTCGGCCGCGGACGGTTGGAGGAGCTGACGGGTCAGTTCCAGACCGCGGGCATCGAGATCGGGCAGGGCGTCACCAGACATGGCGAGGCCACGATACTCGCCCAGGTGGGCAGCCCAGGTGGGGCGATCCTGAGATCGCGGACTCGCGATGATGCAGTCCGGATCGTTGACCCACAACCGACCGTGCATCCAGGCCCGGGCCCGTCCGCTCGACAACGCGCCGCGGATCGACGGCTGGCTGATGTCGCCATCGGCGGGTTCGATCAGGGGGTCGGTGTCGGGGCTGATCCGCATCGCGTCCACCAGACCGATCGACGCGAGGAGCGGCGCCCCGCAGCCGAGGATCGTGGCGTCGTCGCCGACCGCCCGGCGAATGATCCGGAGTCCCTCCCGGTAGGCCTCCATCGGGCTCGCGTCGCCGTGCCGCCGACCGGCCATGGCGCCCGCGTACAGGAAGTCGAGCTTGTGATAGGTGAACCCCCAGGCGCGCAGCGTTCGGAACACCCCGGCGAGGTGCTCGGCCGCCTCCGGATGGGTCACGTCGAGTACGCGGATCCGTTGTCCCCAGTGATGCTCGGCGGCGACCGCATCGCCGACCAGCCAGTCCGGATGTTCGAGCGCAAGGCGGCTGGACTCGCCGGCCATGAACGGCGCCGTCCAGATTCCGGCCTCCCGGCCGCTGTCGCGGATCGTCGCGGCGGTGGCGGCGAGATCGGCGATCCGGCCGGATGGCTCCAGCCAGTCGCCGATCGACGCCTGGTAGCCATCATCGATCTGGATCAGCCGGACGTCGAGTCCCGCCTGGTCCATGACCGCCATGTTCGCGCTCAGCACGGCATCGCTGACCTCGCTGCCGTAGCCGTACCACGAACACCAGCCGGGTCCGAGCGGGCTCGGCGGAGGGACCGCCAGCACCTCCGCAAAGCGCTCGGCGGCAGCGGTCAGGGCAGCGTTCAGCGACGGCGCCGGCGGCAGTTCCATGACGGCTCCGTTGGCGCTCAGGACCAACCGCCTGGCGTCGAGGCGCGCCCGGATGGAGGCGACCGCGCGCTCCGGCGCCGGGGCCAGCCATGTCCGGACTGGCCCACTCAGCCCGTCGGGGAGGACGGCCAGGAGGCCCTCGCCCTGGAACCCGTCGGGCGGCGCCGGGGCGTCCGGACGAAACGCCATCGTCTGCCAGATGGCCCGCCTCGGGCGGGGCGATGCGGCGCTGTCGGCGCGATAGAGCCCGGCCGGACTCCACGACTGCCAGCCATGCTCGTAGACCAGGGCCGAACCCGGATCCGCGAGGTCGATCTCCTCGATGGTGGCGAATTGGTTCCGGTGGCTCATGGCCGCGTTATCTTGCCATATCGAAAGTCACAGTTTCGGTATTGACAGGTGTCGTAAACAAACGGACACTGCCATTCGTGAGTGACCTGGACGCCGATCACCCGGTTCCTGCGGCCGTTCGACGTGACCGCATGCTCGATTTCGTCCTCGAGCGCGATTACGTCAAGGTTGCCGACCTGGCCGATCAGTTTGCGATCTCGGAAGTGACCGTCCGGAGCGACCTTGAGGCGCTCGCGTCGCGAGGCGCCGTCCGCCGGATCCGGGGCGGCGCGATCGCGACCGGCCTGCCCCACCGCGAGCGACCATTCGAGGAAACCGCGACCGAGTTCGCCGGGGAGAAGCTTGCCATCGGTCGGGCCGCGGCCGATCTGATCCGTGACGGCGACACGGTCATCCTTGACGTGTGCACCACCACTGCAGCCGTCGCCCGCGCGATGGCGGATCGTTTCGACCTGCGCGAGGTGGTCGTCTTCACGAACAGCCTGACGATCGCAATCCAGCTCGAGCCGGTCATCCCGCGGTTCACCGTCGTCGTCACGGGCGGGACTCTCCGCCCGCTCCAGCACTCCCTCGTCGACCCACTCGGTGATGGCGTCCTGGACCGGATCAGGGCGGACATCATCTTCATCGGCTGCAACGGAATCGATCCGCAGGCCGGTGTCACCAACGTCAATCTCCCCGAGGCTGAGATGAAACGGCGGATGATGGCTGCCGCCCGACGCAGGATCGTCGTGGCCGACGGCTCGAAGCTGGGCCAGGTGGAGCGGGCCCGGCTGTGCGCCGTGTCGGAGATCGACCTCCTTCTGACCGGAGCCAGCGCCGCACCGGCGACGGTGGCCGCGTTGACCGAGGCCGGGATGCGGGTCGAGGTCGTGGATTGATGAGCAGCCCGGTCCTCGTCGACCGCCATGACCTGTCCCGCGCCGACGGTCGCCGCCTGTTCATCTACGGCGAGCTTCGTGGTTCGCTCACCGACGAAGCACTTGAGCCGACCGAGCAGCCGGCCCTGCACCAGCGTCACGACGCCCTGTCCGATACGTGGGTTGCGATCTCGCCGGCCCGGAACCGCCGGCCGAATTCGAGCCTCGACGGCGGCCGTGAGACGAGCGACCACTGCCCACTGTGTCCGGGCGGCCCTGAGGTTCCGTTCAGCTATGAGGCTGCGGTGTTCGAGAACCGCTGGCCGTCCCTCGTCGAGCTTCCGCCGCCGGTCGGCGCCGATCCGCGGGTGGCGGCCGCCCGCGGTCGCTGCGAGGTGGTGCTGTACAGCGAGGTCCACCGTGGCTCACTGGCGACGCTCGACGGCCCGTCCCTGGCGCGCGTGCTTGCGGTCTGGCGCGATCGGTCGGCAGCCCTGTGGCTCGACCCAGCTCACCGCTTCGTGATGGTCTTCGAGAATCGTGGCGAGGCGGTCGGGGCGACGATCTCGCATCCCCACGGCCAGATCTATGCCTTCGACCGGATGCCGCCGATCGTTGCGGCCCGGGTCGGCGTCCTGGAGCGCCACCGCGCTCGACACGGAGCCTGCCTGAGCTGCGCGGTCGTCGACGAGGACGCCCGGGCTCCTGAACGAGCCGTGACGTCGGGCGAGCATTTCACGGTGGCCGTCCCATTCGCCGCGCGCTGGCCGTTCGAGATCCGGATCCGGGCTCGACGTCACGGGCTGCGCCGGCTGACGGACCTCGAGCCGACCGAACAGGTCGAGCTCGCGGCGCTCTTGAGGGAGGTGGTGACACGGTACGACGGACTCTTCGGGTTCGAACTGCCGTACATGATGGTCGTGCACGAGGGGCCGAGGGACGTGCCGGACTGGCATCTGTCCGTGGAATTCCTGCCGCCCCATCGCTCCGCTCAACTCACCAAGATCCGGGCGAGTGTCGAGACGGCCGCCGGGCTGTTCATCAACGACACCCTGCCGGAACAGTCGGCCGGCCGTCTGGCCGCAGTCGAGTTCGTTCGTCCCGCCGAGCAGGCAACGCACTCGATCGCCGTCCCGGCAGCCGCAATGGTCCGCTGACGCGGGCCGAAGGAGGAGAACCATCGTGAACCAGAGATTGCGCTTGCTGGCGCTGCTGTCGGCCACGACCATCATGGTCGTCGCGTGCGGCGGCAGCACAGCCACGAACCGACCGTCGAGCGCGGCGCCGGCAAGTCAGGCGACCACCAGTCAGCCTCCAGTGAGCGCGGCCCCGCCGTCCGGGCCGGCCGCCGAGATTACCTTCCGGACCCGGCCCGACAATGATGCCGAGGCCGAGGTCTACAAGAAGGTCGCCGCCGAGGTCAGCAGGATGACCGGCGTCAACGTGACGTATCAGAAGGGCGGATCCGAGACCTCGAGCTACCAGGATCAGCTCAAGACCGAGGCCGCCGCGGGCACCGCTCCCGACGTCTTCTGGCTGCCCGGCACCGACACTGCCGACTTCGCCACCAAGAACATCACCCTCGACCTGCGGACGTACGCCGCCGCGACCGATGGCTACAAGGACGACCTCTTCTACCCGGGCCCGATGGCCCAGCTGACGACCGACCCGGCGACCGGCCAGCCCGGCGACAAGCTGTGGGGTCTGCCCCGCGACGTCTCGACGTTCGGGCTGTACCTGAACATGGACCTGATCAAGGAAGCCGGGGCCGAAGATCCCCGCGAGCTGGCCAAGGCCGGCACCTGGACGTGGGCCAAGTTCGAGGAGGTCGGCAACAAGGTTGCGGCCCTCGGTGGCGACATCCGGGCCTACGGTGCCTCCTCGTGGTGGGGCCCGTACGGTGTCTGGATGAACGGCGCCGGCGGCAGCTTCTTCAATGCCGACAGGACGGCCTGCGGCCTCGACACGCCCGAGGCGATCGCCGGCCTGAACCAGCTCAAGAAGGTCTACGGGCTCAAGAACTTCGCGGTCAAATACGGTGAGGATCCCGAGGGTCCGTTCATCGCCGGGAACGTCGCGATGTTCCAGAACGGTCGTTGGGCGACCCCCAACATCCGGACCAACGCCAAGTTCGATTGGGATGTCGTGCGCCTGCCCGACGGTCCCAAGCCGGGCGGCAACTGGCTGTTCTGGGGCTCCTACGCCGTGAACGCCAAGACGGCGAGTCCCGAGGCTGCCTGGAAGGTTGCCTACGCCCTGACCGACCCCGCCATCCAGAAGATGGTGTCGGAGCTCGGGGCCAACATCCCGAGCCGGGTCGGAGATCAGGCGATCAACGACTTCCTCGGCTTCACCCCGCCCGCCAACAACCAGGCGTTCATCGACGGCCTGAAGACCAACCCGGCCACCGAGGGTCCGCTGTGGGCCGGCAGCTGGCCCAAGTTCGACACGGTCATGGGCGCCGCCGTCACGGCCGTCGTGAATGGCGAGAAGAGCGTGGACGACTTCAAGGCCACGATCTGCAAGGAAGCGAACGACACCGCCTTCGGCGGCTGATCGCCTACAACCGATGCGGGCCGGCCATCCCCAGGGGCCGGCCCGCACTCATTCGATCGCCGTGAGGGATCGACCGTGACCGACGCCGCCGTTGCTCGCCCGCTCGACCGCACCCCCCGCCCGTCCGGGGCCGGCGGTCCGTTCGACCGCGCGCGCGATGCCCTCGTCCTGATCGCCCCGCTCGTCCAGCTCGGTCTGACCGTCGCCGGCGCGCTTGCGGCCGTGGCTCTCGTCGTTGCCGGCCCGCGCGACCTGCCGGGGCCGGTCTTCCTGGTCCTGCTGAGCGTTCCGATCCTGTTCACCATCGCTGCCGGGCTGGCGACGCTGTGGACGGTCCAGCGGCGCTCGACCGGACGGGTCCTGGCGATCGTGGTGGACTATCTCGTCGTGCTCGGGGCCGTTCTCGGCCTGCTCGTCGTGCAGGGCACATTCCTGGGCATGGACGAATTGGCCGACTCGTTCGGCAACGGTTTGCCGTGGCTCGGGCTGGCCCTCGTTGCGTTCCTTCTCAGCTACCTGATCGACGCCGCGGGCAAGAGCTCGCTCGCCCGGCCGCTCCGGTTGACTCGCAGCGTCCTTCTCGCGGTCGCCGTCGGCGGCTGGCTCATCGCGGTCGGTGCGCCGCGGGCCGTGATCGATTTCGCCGCCGGCCTGACCCAACCTGTGGCGGCCGGACTGCTGATCGCGATCGTCGCCATCGGGGCGGTTCTCATGGCTCTGTGGGGCTCAGCCGGTCAACGCCGCTACGGAGCGACCCTCCGCGACGGCGAGACGATCAACGGCGTCCTCTTTGCCTCGCCCAACCTGCTCGGCTTCCTCGCCTTCTTCGCCGGACCGCTCCTGTTCAGCCTGTACGTCTCGTTCTCGGACTGGGACGCGTTCAGCTCGCCGGTCTTCGTCGGGCTGAAGAACTACATCGACATCCTGAGCCTCCAGATCATCAGCGTCGATGCGGGCTCGGGGGCCCTCCTGGCCGGACTCAACCCGGGTTTCACGGAGATCCTGCGTGTCGGTCCGATCGCCGTCGCCGCCCAGGACAAGCTGTTCTGGATTTCCATCCGGAACATCCTGCTGTTCGCCGTCATCGCCATCCCCCTGGCGGTGATCCCTTCGTTGTTCCTCGCGACCCTCCTCAACTCCAAGGTCCGCGGCGTCCGCTTCTTCCGGGCTCTGTACTTCATCCCGAGCGTCGCCGGCGTCGTGGGCGTGGCGATCATCTGGAAGTCGCTCCTGGACCAGAGCGTCGGCTGGGTCAACTACCTGATCACGTCGGTGGTGCGATTTCTGAATGGAACCTTCGGGCTCGGAATCGACGACCCCAGGATCGGTTGGCTGTCCGACCCGGTGACCGCGCTGCCGGCCATCGCCATCGTCTTCGCCTGGACGCTCGTCGGGTTCAATGCGGTCCTCTTTCTGGCCGGGCTCCAGGGGATCCCGGGTGACCTGTACGAGGCGGCCGGGATCGACGGCGCCAATCGATGGCAGCGGTTCCGGAATGTGACGGTCCCGATGGTCGCGCCGACGACCTTCTTCGTCGTCGCAACCACGACGATCCTGTCACTCCAGCTGTTCACGGAGCCGTATGTCCTGACCAGTCCCAATCCGGGTGGGCCCAACAACGCGACCCTGACTCCGGTGATGTACCTCTACAACACGGGGTACCAGCAGTTCGAGTTCGGCTACGCGTCGGCCGTCGCCTGGGTTCTGTTCGCGCTCATCTTCGCGTTCACCCTGGTCCAGTACCGCCGCCAGCGACGCGACGCCGCGGCCTTTGGTGGATGAGGACGGATCGATGACCACCAACGTCGCTGCTCGGCCGACCGTTGTCCGACGGCGCCCGAGGGGCCGCCGCGTGCGGGCTGCCCTGGCGTCCATCCTCGTCTACGTCCTGCTGCTCGTGGTCGGCCTGGTTGTCGTCTTTCCATTCGTGTTCATGATGACGACGTCGCTCAAGACCGGACCCGAGGTCTACCGCTACCCGCCGACCCTCCTGCCCCAGGCGCCCAAGACCGCGATCGTGAACGGGTTCGACGAGCCGCAGGCGCTCTACGCGATCACGGTCAACGGCGTGACCCATGAGATGTATGCCAGCGATCGAGGCGTTGCTGCCGGGGTGTATCGCGACCCTGCTGCTCCCGCGACCGACGCGATCGCCTGGCCGATCGAGTTCGCGACCGCGGTGACTCGCGCAGACGGCTCGCCCGAGACGGCGCTGGTGGGTGGCGCCGAGCTGCCGCTGTTCGACGTCGATGTCGCCGGGACGGTCCGCCGTGTGGCCCTCGAGCGCGAGACAGCGGTCGCCCGGTTCGTCGACCCGGGAGATCCCGGTGCCGTCGGCTACGCCGTCCTGCGGACGGCGGTCCGGGTGGAATCGCCGACGGCCAATCCCGACAACTTCTCGGATGTCCTGCTCCGCTCCGGTTTCGATCGGAACCTCACGAACACGCTCCTGGTCACGATCTTCACGGTACTGGGGCAGCTGATCACGAGCATCCTGGGTGGCTACGCCTTCGCCCGGATCCGGTTCCCCGGTCGGGAGCAGATCTTCCTGCTCTATCTCGGTTCGATCATGGTCCCGTTCGTGGTCCTGATCATTCCGCTGTACCAGTTGATGGTCGCCATCGGCTGGGTTGACTCGGTGGCGTCCCTGATCTTTCCATGGCTGATCACGGCCTATGGGACGTTCCTGATGCGCCAGTTCTTCATCTCCGTCCCGCGCGAGCTCGAGGAAGCCGCGATCGTGGATGGAGCCAGCCGCTGGACGATCCTGTGGCGCATCTTCGTCCCGCTGTCCCTGCCGGCGGTGGCGACCCTGACGACGTTCTCGTTCCTCTACTCGTGGAACAGCTTCGTCTGGCCGTTCATCGTGATCAGTACCGGTAACACCGAGGCGCAGGTCCTGACCGTCGCCCTCCAGCAGTTCGGCGGTCGGGCGCAGGACGCCCCGCAGCTCATCTTCGCCGGAGTCACAATCGCGGTTGCCGTCCCGGTCGTGGCCTTCCTCGTCGTTCAGCGCTACTACGTCGAGAACGTCTCAACGAGCGGGATCAAGTAGCTGGACTCGGGGACGTCGGCATGAAGGTCGGGATCCTGGGCGGAGGTGGATCCTTCGCGCGCGAGTTCATCCCGCTGTTCGCGGCGCACCCGGCGGTCAGCGAAGTGGTCCTGGCAGAAGTGCTCCCGGATCGTCGCGGGGTGATCGCCGAGCGGTTCGGGATCCGGCGCGCGGTCGGTTCGCTCGAGGAGCTGCTCGCGACCGATGTGGACGCGGTCGCGATCTTCACCCAGCGCTGGATGCATGCACCCCAGGCCGTCGCGGCGCTGCGGGCCGGCAAGCACGTGTACAGCGCCGTTCCGGCGGCGATCTCCATCCCGGAGCTGACGGAGCTCGTGGCGACCGTGGAGTCGACCGGCCTTACGTACATGATGGGCGAGACCAGTCACTACTATCCGGCAGCGCTGTACTGCCGGCGGCGTCATGCGGCCGGCGACTTCGGACGGCTCGTCTACGCCGAAGGCGAGTACGTCCACGACATGTCACACGGGTTCTACGACGCGTACCGCCACTCCGGTGGGGTCGACTGGCAACGCACCGCCAGCTTCCCTCCGATGCTGTACGGGTCGCATTCGGTGGGGATCGTCCTGTCCGTGACGGGTGGCGAGATGACCCACGTGTCGTGCCTCGGCCAGGAGGACACAGATGGCGACGGCGTGTTCGACGCCGATCGCAGCCAGTGGCGCAATGCGTTCAGCAATCAGAGCGCGCTGTTCCGGATGGCGGATGGCGGCATGTGTCGGATCAACGAATTCCGTCGGATCGGGATCTCCGCCGGGCCGTCCGTCCGGCTGTCGATGTACGGCACCCACGGGAGCTTCGAGGAGCAAGCCAACGCCCGGGTCTGGACCACGCGTGATTCGTCGGCGCCGATCGATCTCACGGAGGCCCTGCGCTGCGCCGGTGACCCGGCCGAGGATCCAGCCCGGCCGCGGATCGGAATCGACGCGAGCTTCTCTGTCGGGCTATCACCGCTCCATGACGCGGAACGACTGCCGTCCAACTTCCGGGGTCTGCCCAACGGCCATTACGGCTCTCACCAATTCCTCGCGCTGGACTTCATCGAGGCATGCACGGTCGGTCGCCGGCCGTCCACCACCGTCTGGGATGCGGCGCGTTACTGTGCGCCCGGCATCGTCGCTGACGAGTCGTCACGCCGCGGCGGGACCCTGCTGGAGATCCCACGATTCCAGGAACCAGGGGCCGAGGTCACCGATCCGGGCTGACCGCTCGCCCGGCTACGATTGCGGCCACCACACAGGAGGAACGATGCGGCTCTGGGGCGGACGGTTCGCGGCGGACAACGACGAGGCGGTCGCCGCCTTCGGGCGCTCGATCGACATCGACGCCGCGCTTGCCCTCGACGACCTCGACGGCTCGGTCGCCCATGTCCGTGGCCTGGGCCGGGCCGGGATCCTGACGCCGGACGAGGTCGAGACGCTCGTCGCGGGCCTCGTGGAGCTCAGGCGCGACGTCGAGAACGGCGAGATCACGTGGGACCCCGCGCTCGAGGACGTCCATCTCAACCTCGAGGCCGCCCTCACAGCCCGGCTCGGGCCGGTGGCCGGCAAGCTCCACACGGGTCGATCGCGGAACGACCAGGTCGCGACCGATCTCCGGCTCTGGACGCGCCGCGCGATCGACCGCCTCGATGCGGGGCTCCTCGCCTTCGAGGACGCGCTCGTGGGCCTCGCCGAACGGGAGGGCGACGCCGTGCTGCCGGGTACGACGCACACCCAGCCTGCCCAGCCGGTGCTGTTCGGCCATCACCTCCTCGCCTACGTCGAGATGGCCGAGCGCGATCGGGGCCGCCTCGCTGACGCCCGCCGGCGGCTCAATGTCAGCCCCCTCGGGTCGGGCGCGCTGGCCGGCGCGGGCTACCCGCTCGATCGCGAGACCACCGCCGCCGAGCTCGGCTTCGACGGGGTGACCGCGAACTCGCTCGACGCCGTCGGCGACCGCGACTTCGTGGTCGAGACGCTTGCCTCGGTGGCCCTCGGGATGGTCCACCTCTCGCGCCTCGCCGAGGAGATCGCGTGGTGGTCGAACCCGGCGTTCGGCTTCGTCCGCGTGGCCGACGCCTGGTCGACCGGCAGCTCGATGATGCCCAACAAGCGCAACCCCGACCCCGCCGAGCTGATCCGCGGCCGGTCGGCGGCGGCGATCGGCGCAGTGACCGCGGTCCTCGCCCTGCTCAAGGGCCTGCCCCTCGGCTACCAGCGCGACCTCCAGGAGGACAAGCCGCCGCTGTTTGGGGCCGTCGCCGCCTTCGAGTCGTCGCTCCAGGTGATCGCGGGGCTCATGGCGACCCTGACGATCGATCGCGAGCGGATGGCCGACGCTGCCGCCGACGGCTACACCACCGCAACGACCCTGGCCGATGCCCTCGTCCGGCGTGGGGTGCCGTTCCGGGCCGCCCATCACGTGGTCGGCGAGCTCGTCGGGCGGGCCGAGCGCGACGCGATTCGGCTCCTGGCCGACGTTCCACCCGCGATCTTCGAGGAGCTCCTGGCCCGGTCCGACGATCCGGCTGCCCGCGCCGTGGCCGCCGAGCCCGGCATCGGGACCGCGCTCCTTGCGACCGCGACCATCGAAGCCTCGCTGGCCGCCGCCGATGTGACCGGCGGCACGGCCCCGGCCCGGGTCACCGCCGCGATTGCTGCCGCTCGCCGGCGCATCGATGGGGCGTCGACCTAGGTCATCCGCGTCCCGCATCGGCAATCCACGGGGACGCCATCGGTCGATGTTCCGTGCCCCCGTCGGTCGTTCGACCGATGACCGTCCCGTGGCGCCCGGACACGATCCCTGTACACGCGGCTCAGACACGGGTCGCAAGGCACATGGAGAGGTGAATGGGCAAGTTCATGGACGTGCACTCGGGGTTCGTCGGCGTGACGGGACCTCAGCTCCGCGAGGCGCATGACCGCGACCTGGCGATCGAGAACGAGGAGGGCGTGCACTTCGCGCAGGCCTGGCTCGACCCGATCGCGGGCAAGGTCTTCTGCCTGGCGACGGGACCGTCCAAGGAGGCGGTCATGCGGATCCACGAGCGGGCGGGCCATCCGACCGCCGAGGTCTACGAACTCACAGTGGAGGTGGCCTGACATGCGTAGCATCCGACGACTGACGATCACGATGTCCCTGGCGGCGCTGATGCTCGGCGCGCTGGCGCCGGCGACCATGGCCCGCGGGGCGACGGACCAGCAGCAGGCCGAGGCGGCCGGCTGGGGCTGCGCCGCAGCGGTCGGCTTGCCCGGTGGCCATTGCATCAGCCCCGGAACCGTGAAGCGCTGGCCCGACGCCCTGATCGCCAGTGGCGGGACGTTCCAGCTCCGAGTGTTCGATGCGTCCGGCAACTTCAAGACCGCTGAGATCGCGTCGTTCAAGGCTTCGTCCGACGGCCGGCCGTGCCCGACCGATCCGGAGTCGACCGACGGGACCTACTGGGAGTTCGTGCCCGGTCTGTGGGTCTGCCACCACCAGCCCGAGTAGTTCCACTACCGGTCGCTCACACCGGACACCGGCGACCCTCGTCTCTCCGAGGGTCGCCGTGTGTCCGTCTGTCGAGGACCGGCGAGGTTCAGGGCCGGGCGTCGGCGGTGACCGTTGCCGACGAGGTCCGGGCCGGCGCAGGCTCACGAGACGCCGGGCTGACCGTCGCCACCCAGGTCGCGATTTCGGCCCGCCGCGTGACGCCGAGCTTGGCGAGGATGTGCTCCACGTGCGAGCTCGCGGTCTTGGAGGCGATGTCCAGGCGCTCGGCGATCTCGCCGTTCGTCAGGCCCTCGGCGATGAGCCGGGCCACCTCGAACTCGCGGACCGTCAGTGGTCGCCACGGCTCGTCTTCGAGACCGCGGCCCCGGCCAGCGCGCGTCAGCTCGTCGGCCCGGGCGATGAGCGGCTCGGCTCCGAGCCCACCGGCCGTTTGCCGGACCTCGCCCAGCACCGACACCGCGTCGGCGTGACGGTTGGAGCGCATCAGGCAGTGGGCCAGGTCGAGTCGTGCCCAAGCCGCCTCCCACGTGCGCCCGCGCTCGTCCCACCCGCGGACGGCCCGTTCCAGGGACTCGCGCGAGGCCGACAACGTTCCGCCGGCCATCCGAATCAATCCGTCCGCGTTGGCGATGGCGGCTCCCGCGATCGGCTCCCAGCCCGCCAGGTGAGCGCGGCACTGGGCCAGCCAGCGTTCGGCGTCGTCGGGTCGACGGGCCGCGAGCAGGCTGCGCACGCCGGTCACCACGAACGGAATCAGGAGGGCACGCTCACCGGTCGTGACGGCGATGGCGAGTCCCTCCTCGCAGTGATCGATCGCGGTCACCGAATTGCCCGCGAGCAGCTCGGTCTCGGCGAGTGCCCAGAGCGGCGTGAGGATGAACTGGACCTCGCCGATCCGGCGGCCTGCCGAGAGCGAGTCGTGGAGCCAGCGGCGCGCCTCGTCGAGCCGGCCGCGACCCAGGGCGACGAGCCCGATCACGTCCAGCGACCCAATCACTCCCCGTCGACAGCCCCGATCGACGAGCTCGTGGCGGGCCCGCTCGTCGGCCTCGTCCCAGCGTCCGAGCGCCCAGTCGAGGAGGGCAGTGGTCGTCGACATCATCTGGCGGCAATGGGACTGCTCGATCGCGTCGGCGTACTGAAGCCCTTCGTCGAGCGCAACCGCGGCTGCCCGTGGATCCATGATCCGGGCGGCCATGATCGCGAGGTTGCGGAAGCCGGTCACCCCCACGCTTTCATAGCCCGCGTCGCGGGCCTCGCGAGCGGCGCGCATCCCGTCGCGCAATCCGCTCTCGTAGCGGCCGTCGGTGATGTCGATCCGGGCGAGCGTCAGATCCGCCTCGAGGACGGTCTCTCGGTCGCCGATCCCCTCGGCCACGCCACGCGCCTCGCTGGCCCGGATTCGTGCCGTCGACAGGTCGGATGCGACGAAGTGATCGTCGGCCTGGACGCTGAGCATGAGGGCCCGGAGCTTCTCGCGATCCTCGGACGCCGGCAGGTCGGCGATCTCGGCGAGGGCACGGTCAAGGAGCGACCGGAGCTCGGCCCGCGGGACGCCGTTGCGGGCCCCGATCGTGGCCATCGTGAGGAGGGTCCCCGCTGCTTCGAGCGGTCGCCCCGCGGCGAGGTACAGCTCGCGGGCCCGCGTGGCTGCGGTCGCGCACTCGTCGTTGTGCTCGATCGCGCCCGCCGCGTCCCCGAATCGATCGTACAGCGCGGCCTGCTCATCGATCGGCAGATCGCGGGGCATGTTGTCGATCGCCCGCCGGTAAAGCTCGTACGCCTCCTGTCGAGCCGAGATCCGGCTCGCCTCGTCGGCTGCGGCGAGCGCCGCCCGAAACGCCTGCGGCCGAAGTCCCGCCCGTTCGTAGTGACGTGATGCGTGACTGACGCTCGCGCCCTCGAGGCCCATTCCGAACTCGGCCGCCTGCGCGTGGAATCGGCGGAGTTGGGCAGGGGGCACCGCGCTGTAGATCGCGTCGCGCAGGAGCTGATGACGGAAGTCGTAGTAGCCCTGGTCGACGTAATCGAATGGGAGGAGAATCGCGGCCTCGACGAGCTCGTCGATCGTCGGCTCGAGCTCGGCCAGCGTCCGATCGACCATCCCGGCCAGCACGTCCGGGCTGAAGCAGCGCCCGACCACAGCGCCGGCGCGGGCAACCAGGCGGGCCTCGTCGGACAGGCGGGACAGGCGAGCGAGCACGGCATCGCCGATCGTGTCGGGCACGATCGCCTCCCGGATCCGCCGGCCGTCCGTTCGCGCGTCGTCGTCGAGCGCGCCGAGGAGCTCCTCGATGTGGAGCGGAATGCCGTTCGTCCGCTCGTGAACGGCCGCCACGACGTCGCGCGGCGCGGGCAACTCGCCGCCGAGGATCAGTGTCGTGACGATCGCGGTCTCGTCGAGCGTGAGTGGCTGGAGGCGAGCCTCCTCGGCGTGGCGCTGGCTGAGCAAGCGGGCCCGCCATTCCCGATGGATCGAGCCGGTCGGGAACTCGTCCGCGCGATAGTCACCCAGGAGCAGCAAGGGCAGGTCGTCCGCGAGGCGGGCCAGCTCGCCGATCACCTCGAGACTCATCTCGTCGGTCCAATGGAGGTCGTCGAAGACGAGCATGGTCGGCTTGTCGATCGCAGCGAGGATCCGGTCGGCGACGCCGCGCACGATCAGCCGGCGCGAACCGAGGGCATCGCCGTCGTGGCGGCCGTCGAAGGCGAGCAGGTCCGCCGACAGCGTGCCGAACTCGGAGCTCTTGCGGAGCCCGACCGCCATCTCGCGGATCGAGGCGAGCGGGACGTGGGCGTCCTGGGGCGCCACTGATCCGCCGTCGACCCGGAGCCCGGCGGCGACGGCCTTGCGGGCCACGGCGCGGACCAGCCGCGTCTTGCCGAGCCCCGCCGCGCCTGACAGGAAGATCGCATGGCCATGGCCCAGCGTGGCCTCGGCGATCAGCTGATCGAATCGCTCGAGGACCTCGTCCCGGCCGACGATGACCGGACAGAGCACCGAACCCGCGCGCGTCATGGGCCGGAGTGTACGACTGGTCCATCCCCGTGCGTCATCGGTCATTCGACCGAT
>JANLYK010000166.1:0-25428 GCA_031365595.1 Chloroflexota bacterium
GATCCACACGCCGGTCTCGGCCGGCAACGAGCGCTTCTCGACGGATCTGGTGCGACAGATCGCCGGACCGCTCCTCGACGGTGACGGCCGACCGGGGACCGGCGGCGTCCCGATCGACGCGGTCCTCGAGGTCGGCCTCGGTGCCGACGGAGATCGCTCCCAGTTCGACATGACCGGGTTCTCGCTCCGCCTGACCCACGACGCGAACGCCGTCAGCCAGCTCCACGCCCAGACCGCCGACGCCACCTGGTCCGGAATCTCGCCGCACACGATCCGGGGCGTGACCAACGGCATCCATGTGCCCTCGTGGATGGGCAACGCGATGGGCGAGACACTCAACCGCGAGATCGACGCGGACCTCGACGACCTCGACGAGGAATCCGAGGTCGGCCCGTTCTGGGACCACCTCGGCGAGGTCTCGACGGCCGATCTCTGGGAGGCCCACCAGCGCGAGAAGCTCGAGCTCGCGATCTTCGCCCGGCGCCGGCTGCGCAACCAGTTCGCCCGGCACGGCGAAGCGCCGGCCGTCCTCGATGCCCTCGAGACCGCCCTGGATCCGGACATCCTCACGATCGGCTTCGCCCGGCGATTCGCGACCTACAAGCGGGCCGGACTCCTGTTCTCGGACCTCGACCGCCTGGCCAACCTCCTGTGGAACGAGGAGCGGCCGGTCCAGATCGTGTTTGCCGGCAAGGCCCATCCCGCCGATCGGCCCGGCCAGCAGGTCATCCAGGAGATCTTCGGCCGATCGCGGTCGGAGCGCCTGCGCGGCCGGGTCTTCATCCTCGAGGACTACGACATGCGGATCGGCCGCTACCTCGTGGCCGGGGTCGATGTCTGGCTGAACAACCCGCGCCGGCCGCTCGAGGCGTCGGGCACGAGCGGGATGAAGGCGGCAATGAACGGCGCGGTCAACGTCAGCGTCCTCGACGGTTGGTGGGACGAGGGCTATGTCGGCGACAACGGCTGGGCGATCGGCGGCCGGGAGCAGAACCCCGACGAAGGCGCCCAGGACTGGTCCGACGCCCAGGACCTGTACCGGATCCTCGAGGACGAGGTCGTGCCCCGCTACTACGAGCGCGATCCGTTCGGCCGGCCGGTGGCCTGGGTCGAGCTGATGCGCCGATCCATGGCGGCGTCGCTGTGGCGGTTCTCGACCACCCGGATGCTCCATGACTACGTCGAGAAGATGTATCTCCCGGCCGCGGCGCCGGCTCGCGAGGCCGCAGGGAAGGCCGCGAAGAAGGCGGCCCGCCAGCGCGGGAACAGCCAGGCCACGATCACCGCGAACCAGGGCGGCTGAGTCCGGCGCCGGCTGACCCGGCGCCGGCTCCTCGGGCGGGCCTTCGCCCCCGGCGCCCCCGGCGCCCCCGGCCGAGAACTCACCCCATGAGCGTATCGAGCTCGGCGCGACCCCTGGCCGGCCTGTCGGACCGAAATCTGCGCCGAATCCTCGCCCGGTGAGCCAAGTGCGGACGTTCGTTGAAGTTTCGGCCGAAACTCGTCGGTTACGCTCGCCCGGTGAGCGTCGCCCCGGACCGGAGGCCTCAGACGAGGATTGCGTTCCCGGACGGCTTCCCGCCCCTGCGCGGCGAACCAGGGCGGCTGACCCACTCAGATCAGGACGAGGGCTCCCTGGGCAGGCAACTCGATCGTCGAGCCGTCCACGATCCGGCCGGCTGCGACCTCGGGCAGGGCGATCGGGGCCAGGCCGGCCACGATCGAGCGGTCGACGACCAGGCGAGCCGGCACGCGTCCGCTGTTGACCGCGATCAGCGCCCGTTGCCCGTCGGCTTCGCGGGCGAGGGCGATCGCGTGGCCGTCCGCAGCCGCGACGGCGACGGACCCGCGCCGGAGCGCCACGTGATCGCGCCGGGCGTGGATTACGGCCCGGGTGAAGGCGCGCATCGCGAGACCGTCCTCGTCCGGCTCAACGGGATAGCCGCGCCGGCAGTCCGGATCCGGCCCGCCCTCCATGCCGAGCTCGTCGCCGTAGTAGATCGAAGGGGTTCCGGGCAGGCTCAGCTGGAGGAGCGACGCGAGGCGCAACGCCGCGATGTCGCCGGCAAGGCAGGTCCGCGGCCGCGGCGCGTCGTGGCTGCCGATCAGGTTGTACTGAACGCTCGTCGTGGCCGGATCATGGAGGGCGAGGAGGTGCTCGAGCCGCCCGGCAAACCCGGGCCCGTCGAGCGCGACCAGGAATTTGCGGTAGTCGCTCTGGCCGTCGATCGCGGCCTGGTTCACCCGGCCGGCGCTGGCGAAGCCGAGGATTGCCAGCCCGAGCGGGTAGTTCATCAGGGCGTCGAACCGGTCGCCGGTCAGCCACTCCGGCGACTCGGTCCAGACCTCGCCGACGAGATAGGCATCCGGCTTGACCGCCCGGACCCGCGTCCGGAACTCCGGCCAGAACGACTCGTCCTCGATGTCGGCCGGGACGTCCAGCCGCCAGCCGTCGATGCCGAACCGGAGCCAGTGCTCGGCGACACCGAACAGGTATTCCCGGACCGGCGGATGCTCGACCCGCAGCTTCGGCAGCGACGGGATGTTCCACCACGCCCGGAACCCGGCCCGATCGTGATGGCCGGCCCGATCCCCCGGCGGGTACGCGTCGATCCCGCGCCGCCCCGCGAGAACGTCCCCGTCGAGGTAGAACCAGTCGCGGTACGGGGACGCCGTTCCCGATTCGAGGACGTGCTGAAACGGGAAGAAGCCCCGTCCCGAATGATTGAAGACGCCGTCGAGCAGGACGCGGATGCCGCGCTCGTGGGCGCCGTCCACGACCGCGCGGAGCGCCGCGTCACCTCCGAGCAGCGGGTCAACGGACAGGTAGTCGGTCGCGTTGTAGCGATGGTTCGAGGCCGCGGTGAAAACAGGGTTCAGATACAGGCCGCCGATCCCGAGGTCGGCGAGATCGTCGAGCCGATCGACGAGCCCCAGCAGGTCGCCGCCCTTGTAGCCGGCCTGTGTCGGGGCGTCGTCCCACGGCTCGAAGGCGCCTGGAGCCGGGACCCTGCCGCTCCGCACGAATCGGTCCGGAAACACCTGGTAGAACACGGCGTCGGCCGCCCAGGCCGGGACGTCGATGGGCACGGGGTCAGCCTCCGGCTTCGAGAGCGATGATGGTCACGGTCCGCGGCGGGAGCTCCGTGAATGGCGTCCACCCTGTGAACCCGCCGCCGGCCGTGATCGTCGGCGCGGTCGCCGCAGAGTCCGAGACCGACGCTGGCCCCGTCCGGTAGACGACGCGCGCGCTCGGCGCCCCGCACAGCGTCCCGGCCTCGAGACCGAGGGCCGGCGACGCGATCGGCTTGTCGGCGACGTTGGCAACGACCGCCACCCGGCGTAGCCCGTCCGTGCGCAGGAACGCGGCAACTCCCGCATCGGACGCGGCGAGTGGCGTCGTGGTCCCGCGCGCGAGCGCCGGCACGGCCGCCCGGAGCGAGATCAGGTCGCGGTAGGTGGCAAGAAGCGACCCGGGATCGTCGACCTGGGCTGCGACATTGCGCGTCTCCCAGCCCGGTTCGAGCGGCTCCCATGGGGCCCCGGTGGTGAACCCGCCTGCCGACCCAACGCCGGTCCAGGCCATGGGCGTCCGGATCTGCTCGTCGGGCTTGGACCCGGTCAGGCCGATCTCCTCGCCGTAGTACAGGAACGGCGTGCCGGCCCCCGTCAGCAGCAGACCGGCGGCGAGGCGCAGGGCTGCGGGATCCTCGCGGAGCTGGCTCGCGATCCGGGTCTGATCGTGGTTCGTGAGGAACCCGGCCGTCTCGTCGGCGCCGAACAGCGCGGCGTCCTCGGTCAGCGCCGAGAGCAACGCGGACGGATCGCCGCGCCGGATCGAGTCGATCGTCGCCTGGGCCCGGTCGAAGTCGAACGCGAGGTCGACGTCCTCGGGGACGTAGCGGGCAACCGCCACGGACAGGTCGTACACCTCGCCGACGAGCAGGGCATTCGGCGCCGTCTCGTGGATGGCCGCCCGGAACGCCTGGAGCCAGGCATGCGTCGCGGGCGTGTGGTCCTGCTCCTCGCCGTTCTCGATCAGGTGCTTGATGGCATCGAGGCGGAAACCGTCGAGTCCGATGTCGGTAAGCCAGAACCGGGCGACATCGATCATCTCTGCGGTCACCGCGGGGTTCTCGAGGTTGAGGTCCGGGAGGCCGGCCCCGAACAGGCCGTAATACCAGCGCCCGTCGGATGGGTGCCAGACCGTCTGGCCGTCGGGTCCGCCGTAGCCCGGGTTTGCATCGGCCCAGCGGTACCAGTCGGCCCGCCCGGTCCCGGCCGCGGACTCGATGAACCAGGCGTTGTCGCGCGACGTGTGATTGAGAACGAGGTCGGTGACGACGCCAATCCCGCGCTCGTGGGCCGCAGCGACGAACGCCTTGAGGTCGGCGGCCGTCCCGTAGTCGGCCTCGACGGCCCGCTCGTCGCTCACGTCGTAGCCGTGATAGCTCGGTGACTCGGCGATCGGCATCAGCCAGATGCCGGTGATCCCGAGGTCGGTCGTGGTGGATGGGTCGCCGTCGTTCAGGTGGTCCAGGCGAGCCGTCGCCCCGCGCAGGTCGCCGATCCCATCGCCATTCGAATCGGCGAAGCTCCGGACGAAGATCTCGTAGAAGACGCGGCCTCGCCACCAGCCGGGCTGGCCGAGTCCGGCGGCCACCGCCTCGGACGGCGAGGGCCCAGCCGGGGCACAGCTCGGGGCCGCGCCCGCTGACGGCGACGCCGGGACGGCCGAACCGGGCGCGACGGATGACGGCGGTCCGGCCGATGTCGACGCCGGCGAGGTCGGCGCCGGACCGCAGCCGCCGACCGTTGCCGAGAGCGCCACGAGGGCGACCATCCAGGCCAATCGGCCCGGGACGTCGCTCAGTCGAGTTCGACGATCTCGAACCCGGACCCGGTCGGGCTCGGCGGCCACGGCGGGTCGGGTGATCCAGGGTGCCGCGACCAGCCCTGCCACCCTTGCCAGCCCGACACGATGCCCGGGAGCATCGAACCGCGGAGGGCGATGCGTGCCTTGCCGGCCGTCCGGTCCACGGCCCCAAGGGCCAGCCCGAAGATCGTCAGGGCTCCGACCAGCACCGCGATCGCGAGGATCGCTCCGGCCGGCAGGAACGGGAACGGCATGACGACCTCCGCTGTCGACCCGGCCGGCGCCGGGGCCTCCGCTCAGCCCTTGACCCCGCCGACCGCGAGGCCGCCGACAATGTACTTCTGGAAGAAGAAGAACACGATCGAGACCGGCGCCGCAAACAGGATCGCGAACGCCGCGAAGTCCGACCATGGCGTCTGGCCGAACGCCCCGACCATCTTGTTGAGCGCAAGCGACAGCGTGAACCCCTGGTCGGGCGCATTCAGGAAGATCGAGACGAAGTAGAAGTCGGTCCAGCCGGCGACGAAGCCGAGGAAGCCGGTGACCGCGAGGGCGGGCGTTGCGAGCGGCAGGACAATCTTGAAGAACGTCTGGTTGCGGGTGCAGCCATCCACCGCCGCCGCCTCCTCGAGCTCCTTCGGGATCGTGTCGAGATAGCCCTTCAGGTTCCAGATCGCGAACGGCAGCGTGCCCGACACGATCGCGAGTCCGACCCCGATCAACGAGGTCCGGATCGCGACGTTGCCGATGATCGGCAGGTCCAACTTGATCCCGTTGAGCATGATGAACAACGGGGCGATCGTCGCGACGGCCGGCAGCATCAGCACCCCGAGGATCACGATCATCAGGACCTCGCGGCCGCGGAAGCGGAGACGCGAGAAGGCGTAT
This sequence comes from Chloroflexota bacterium, assembly GCA_031365595.1. Classification (GTDB taxonomy): domain Bacteria; phylum Chloroflexota; class Limnocylindria; order Limnocylindrales; family CSP1-4; genus CF-46. The sequence goes on from JANLYK010000166.1 coordinate 5,765, forward strand.
GCCGAGAGAACCCCGATCCCGACCGAAAACAGGGCGACGAAGCTCGCCAGCAGGAAGCTGTTGCGGGCCAGCTCGAGCAGGCCGATCTCGTCAGTTGTCGGCTGGGCGATGACCCGGGCGAACGCGTCGAGCGAGGCGCCCGGCGGGATCAGGCTGTCGGGCCGCGACAGGTTCCGCGGGTCGAGGGCCAGCGAGAAGATCCACAGGATCGGGAACAGGACCGTGGCCGTGATCGCGAGGCAGATGACCTGGAGAACGATCTGATTGCCGGTGCTCAGCCGGCCGCGCGGCGAGTGGCGCTTGAAGCGGACGAGCGGCTTCGACCCCGTGGTCGTCAGGGGCGGGGCGGGAACGATGTCGGTGGTCTGCGTCATCAAACTTACTCCGCGTAGCTGGCGGTTGCCTTGGCCAGCCGGTTGGTGACGAGGGTGATCGACAGGAGCAGGAAGAAGAGGATCACCGAGAAGGCCGCGGCCACCCCGTACAGCTGGAAGTCGTTGACCAGCTTGTAGGCCTGGGTCACGAACAACTCCGTCCGCCCGAACGGACCGCCGCCAGACATGAAGAACGACAGGTAGAACAGGTTGAACGTGATCACGAAGCCGTAGATCGCGTACGGCAGCATCGCCGGCCGAAGAAACGGCAGGGTCACCACCTTGAAGCGCTGCCAGGCGCTCGCCCCGTCCATCTCGGCCGCCTCGTACAGGTCCGGCGGGACGCTCTGGAGGGCACCGGTCGCTACGACGGCGTTGAGCGGCCAGCCGAGCCACGAGTTGGCGGTCAGCAGGGCGTAGAAGGCAAGCGGCAGGGGAATGAACGAGATGGGATCGTCGACCTGGCCGAGCCAGTCGATCTTGAACGCGTCGGGCGGGATCCGGAACAGCGACCCGATTCCCTGGAGGATCGTGTTGATCGCGCCGTTGCTGTCGTCGAACAGGTAGCGCCAGACCGTCGCCACGATGATCGGCGGAATGATGACCGGCAGGATGAACAGGGCCCGATAGACGCGCTTGAAGCGCAATCCGTTGGTGTTCAGGAGGATCGCGATTGCGACGCCCAGCACGACGTGGATGATGACGTTGGAGAACGCCCAGAAGAGGTTGAAGAAGAGCAGCCGCAGGAACTCGAAGTTCGGGATGTTCAGCTTGCTCTGGACGATCTGGATGTAGTTGTCGACCCCGACAACACTCGGAGCGACCTTGCCGCTCAGGTTCCTCAGCCCGAAGTCGGTGAACGACATCCAGGTCTGGAAGACCAACGGGTAGAACGTGATGACGCCCATCACCAGGAACGCCGGCAGCAGATACAGCAGCGCGGTCCGGGTATCCGGCGCGAAGCGACGTCGCCGGCGGGGCTGCGGCAGGGACAGCGCGGGGGTGGTCATGACCGGGTCCTCATGGCCAGGGGCGAGTGGTCGGGGACGGTTGGGCGACCACGCGGCGATCGTACGCCGCGAACGACTCGGTGTGTGTGTCCTCCGGGCGCCCGCGGAGCCGGCGCCCGGAGGCGGAGGATCAGGGGATCTTGTTGGCCGCGTTCATCGCGACGCAGGCATCGGTGGCGGCCTTCGTGCCGTCCTCCGCCTTCGTCATGACGAGCGTCAGAGCGTTGTCGAAGTTGCCCCAGAAGTTGTCGAGCTGGGTGACCTGCGGGCGCGGGAAGCCCGTCTTGACGGCCTCGGCGAACTTGAGGGTCAGGGGATCGCTGATCGTGATCGTGCTGTCGGCCGGGATGTGCCCGGCGACGTCGACGAAGACCTGCTCGTTCTCGGGCTTGACCATCTCGAGCGCGAAGTTGACGGCGAGGGCCGCGTCCTTGGCGTTCGTGTTGATGTACCAGCCGTCGACACCGGTCAGGGGCTGCGCCGGACCCTTGGGGCCGGCCGGCATCGGGGCGACGGCGAGGTTGTCCTTGAGGGCGTCCTTGTAGCCGCCAGAGGCCCACGGTCCGTCGACGATGTAGTCGATCTTGCCCGACTTGAAGTCGGCCGCCATGTCGTCGTACTTCTCGTACCACGTGGCGCCGGCCGTCTGGAGGTCCTGGAAGTACTTGTACGCGTCGCCGACACCGGTGGTATCCGCGACGCACTTGCCCTTGTCATCCATGAGCTTGCCGCCGAACGCGGCCCAGAAGCCGAAGGCGTGGTAGGAGCCGCGCAAGAAGCCGGCCTTGATCTTGCCGTCCTTGACGCCGGCGAGGAGCTCGTCGGTGGTGGTCGGCGGGGTCGCGATCTTGGCCTTGTCGTAGTAGGCCGCGACGGCCTTCAGCGACTCGGGGACCATGTACAGCTTGCCATCGACCTTGGAGCCCTCGACGGACACCGGGGACGCGTTCCCGAGCTTGCCCTCGAGCTGCGATGTGACGTCGAGGAATAGGCCGGCGCGGGCTTCCTTGCCGAGGCTGTCGTTCGGGGCGATGAACAGGTCCGGCCCGCCGCCGCTCGCGGCCTCGAGCTCGAACTTCTTGAACAGGTCGTCGAACTTGATGTCCTGGATCGTCAGCTTGAGATCGGGATTTGCGGCCTTGATCTTGTCGGTGACGGTTTTGAGTGCGGTCGCCTCCGTGCCCGCGCCTGAGCCGTAGGAGTGCCAGACCGTCAGCTCACCCTTGAGGGCGCCGGTTGCGGCACTGCTCCCGGGATCGGCGCTGGTGGCCGGGGCGCTGGCGCCGGTTCCGGTCGAGCCGGCCGGCGTCGGGGTCGCCCCGCTGGTGCAGGCGCCGACCACGATGGCCAGGGCGCCGAGGGTGCTGAGCACCCGGAGTTTCGTGTTCATGTTCTGGAACTTCTCCTCCATGGATTGATGAATGGCCGGCAGGACCGGCCCGTCGCCGCCGTTCGAGGGCGGAGGTCCGTATTGATCGCGTCGGCGACCCACGGTCGGGACCGCGACTCGTCAGGCTGACTTCGGTCTGTCCGCCGTCACCTCCCGGTTGCCCGCGGCACCGGCCCGGTCGACGACCGGACCACGAGCCGCGTCTCGAGCCGACGGTGACCGGGCGAAGCATTCCGCCCCTCGATCACTGCCAGCAGCAGCCGAACAGCCGCCTCACCTTTGCCCCGGACGGGCTGGTGAACGGTCGTCAGGGGTGGGTCGGTGGTCTCGGCGAGGTCCACGTCGTCGAAGCCGACGACGCTGATGTCGCCGGGGACCGTCCGCCCCCGATCGTGAATCGCGCGGATGGCGCCGATCGCCATCGCGTCGCTCATGGCCAGGACCGCCGTCGGCCGGCGGCCGCCATCCCACAGCCGGGCGAACGCATCGCGCCCGCCGGCTATGCTCGCCGGGCCGACCGCGATCCCGTCGTCCGCCAGGTCGATTCCGGCCTCTGCCAGCGTGGCCCGGTAGCCGCGCAGGCGCCGGCCCACGACCCCACCCTCGTCGCCCGCGCTGGCCGTCCGCGGTCCATCGATCGCGAGGATCACGACGTCCCGATGGCCCAGCTCGAGGACGTGGCCTGCGGCCAGTCGGGCGCCGCCCTCATCGTCGACGTCGACCGACGCGACCTCGCCGGTCGTGTTCGAGTCGACGAGGACCATCGGCAGGCCGGCCCGCCGGATCTCGCCGATCTCGGGATGGTCTTCGGTCAGGCCGATCGCGACCACGCCGTCGACCGTCGCCCGGTTGATCGCCCGCGACAGCGAGCCGTGCAGGGGCGAGATGAAGTGCAGGCCGTAGCCGCTCTCCTCGGCCACCCCCGCGATCCCCGCGCTGAACGCTCCAAAAAACGGGTTCGTGAAGATGACCGACAGGTCCTGCGGTGTGAGCACCCCGATCGCCCCTGTCTTCCGCTGGGTCAGCATCCGGGCCACCGGATCCGGCCGGTAGCCGAGCTGCTGGGCGATGTCCAGGATCCGGCTGGCAGTGCCCGCGTTCAGCCGATCCGGATTGTTGAAGGCGAACGACACGGCCGTCTTCGAGACGCCCGCCCGCTCGGCCACATCCGCGATCGTGACTCGTCGCGTGATCTGCTCCAAGGCCGCTCCTCACTTCGGCTGGAACGATTGCCGCCGCACGTCCGGCGCTCCCTCATTCGACCCCTTGGTCGAGGGTTGCGGGATGTGTATCATTGGGCGGCAAACCGGTTTAGCAAACCGGTTTAGGGACCCTAACAGAGACGCCCTCGAACCGTCAATGGTCCTTGGTCACAATGTTCGCTCCGGGACGGTCGCGGGGCTGATCGTGGCCGGGCCGTCTGAGGAGATCGCGTGACCCGCCGGATCAGTCTGGCCCTGACTCTCCACAACCATCAGCCTGTCGGCAACTTCGGCTGGGTGATCGCCGAGACCTACGACCACGCCTACCTCCCGATGGTCGACGCCCTCGAGCGCCATCCCGGCATTCGCCTCGCCCTCCACTACACCGGCCCCCTCCTCGCCTGGCTCCGGGCCGAGCGTCCCGACTTCGTCGATCGTCTGCGCGCCCTCGCCGCGCGCGATCAGATCGAGATCCTCGGCGGCGGCTGGTACGAGCCGGTCCTGGCCGCCCTGCCTGAGCGCGACCGGGTCGGCCAGCTCGTCCGGATGGCCGACGAGCTCGAGACGACGTTCGGCCGCCGGCCGCGCGGCGCGTGGCTCGCCGAGCGCGTCTGGGAGCCGGACCTGCCGACCGCTCTCGTCTCGGCCGGCTACGACTGGACGGTCCTCGACGACGCCCACTTCCGGGCGGCGGCGATCCCCGAAGACGACCTCTGGGGCTCGTACATCACCGACGACCAAGGCAAGGTCCTCACGGTCTTCGGGACCGAGCAGGGCCTCCGCTACCGGATCCCGTTCGCCGAGGTCGACGACGTGATCGGCTATCTCCACGATCACGCCACCGACGATGGCGAGCGACTCGGGACGATGGGCGACGACGGCGAGAAGTTCGGCGCGTGGCCGACGACCTGGGACCACTGCTGGGGCGAGGGCCGCTGGGTCGAGCGCTTCTTCGACGCGCTCGATGCCAATGCCGAGTGGCTGACGACGATGCCGCCCTCGGATTGGACCGTCGGCCATCGACCCGTTGGCCGCGTCTACCTGCCAACCGGCTCGTACGCCGAGATGGGCGAATGGGCCCTGCCCGCCGACGAGGGCCACCAGTACGGCGAGACCCTTCGCCGGGCGCGGGCCGAGCACCGCCCCGAGGCGCGCTGGCTGCGCGGCGCAATCTGGCGCAACTTCCAGGTCCGCTACTGCGAGATCAACCACCTCCACAAGCAAATGCTCGCGGCCAGCGATCTCGTCGACGGGATGCCGGCCGGAGCCGCCCGGGCGATCGCCCTCGACCATCTCTTCGCCGGCCAGTCGAACGATCCGTACTGGCACGGGCTGTTCGGCGGGATCTACCTGCCGGATCTCCGGGTGGCCAACCTGTCCCACCTGATCGCGGCCGAGGACGTCGCGGCCGGCGCCGGCGCGGTCAGCGGCATCCTGCGCGACGTCGATCTCGATGATCGCGAGGAGGTCGTCCTGGCCGGGGCCGGCCAGTTCGTGACGGTCAAGCTCGAGGAAGGTGGCGGGATCGCCCGCTGGGACCTGCGCGCGGCGGCCCATCCCCTGGCCGCAGTGATGCGCCGTCGGCCCGAGGCCTACCACCAGACGCTTCGCGACCATGAGACGCGTGACCACGGCGCCGCCGAGACGACCGAGGGCGGCGCGCCGGCCTCCATCCACGAGATCGTGATGGTCAAGCAGGAGGGCCTGCTCGAGCATCTCCGCTACGACGACTACGAGCGTCGCTCGGGGCTGGTCCGGATCCTCCCCCTGACCACGACGGCCGAGGAGGCCGTGGCCGGCACGGCCGAGGAGCTCGGCGACCTGCGCGACGGGGCGTGGACGCTCGAGGCGCTCGAGGCCCAGCGCGTCTCCGCCCGACGGATCGGATCGGTCCGAGGTTCATCCGGCGCCATGATCCCGATCGAGGCCACTCGGGCGATCGAGATCGGCGGTGGTCGGCTGGATCCGCGCCTGGACCTGACCCTCGAAATCGTCCATCGGGGGTCGGCCGGCGACGGCCCGATCGAGGCACTCGTCGCCGTCGAATGGTCGACGATGCTTCTCGGCGGAGGCGGCAACCCGTCGGCCTGGCTCGAGGTCGGTGGCCGGCGGACGGCACACGACGCGACCCGTTCCGAGTCCGGTGTGCGCGGTCTGTCTGCGGGCAACGACTTCCTTGGCGTGACGGTCGAGACGAGCGCGGACCACGCCCTCGATGTCTGGATCGGACCGATCCAGACGGTCTCCAACTCGGAAGCCGGCTTCGAGCTCGTCTACCAGGGCAGCGCGACGCTCCTCGTCGAGCCGGTCCGGATCGAGGCGGGCGAGCACTGGTCGCTGACGATCCGCCAGCAGGTCTCCGTGGCCGGGGAACGCTTTGCCGATCCCGAGGCAGGGTCCGTCGGGCAGCCCTCGACCGGCCTCGTCGAGGTCTCCGTCGGGCATCGATGACCCGCGCGCGGCTCGTCGTCCACGCTCACTTCTACCAGCCCTCCCGGCTCGACCCCTGGACCGGGCGCGTCCCGGCCGAGCCCTCGGCCGCCCCGTTCCACGACTGGAACGAGCGGGTCAACGCCGAGTGCTACCGGCCCAACGCCGAGCGCGGCTCCCTGCGCGGCCTGTCGTTCGACTTCGGACCGACCCTCGCCTCATGGCTGGCCCAGGCCGACCCGGCGACCCATGGTCGATTCGTCGCCGACGGCACATCGGCGATCGCACAGGCGTATCACCACACGATCCTGCCGCTCGCCTCGGCGGCCGACCGGCGGACCGAGATCGCGTGGGGCATCCGCGACTTCGAGCTGCGCTTCGGGCGCCGACCGACCGGGCTGTGGCTGCCCGAGACCGCGGTCGACACCGCGACGCTCCGCGAGCTCGCCCGCCAGGCCATCGCCTTCACGATCCTCGCCCCGTGGCAGGCGGCCCTCGGGGTCGCCGACAGCCGGCGGCCGTACCGGGTGGACCTGGGCGAGGGTCGTGAGATCGTCGTCGTCTTCTACGACTCCGGCCTGTCGGCGTCGGTGTCCTTCGAGCCGGAGGCGACCGCCGATGCGGATCGGTTCGCGCGCGAGCGGATCGTCCCGCGCCTGCTCGGCGGCCCGGACCCGATCGACGAGCCGCTCGCGGTCATCGCCACCGACGGTGAGCTGTATGGCCATCATCAGCAGTTCCGGGACCTGTTCCTCCAGCGGCTCGTCACACCCGAGCCCGGTTCGGCCGACCGCGGCTTCGACATCGTGACGCTCGATTCGGTCGTCACGCCGGCGGACGGAGAGAGTCACCAGCCGATCCGGGTCGCCGACCGGACGTCCTGGAGTTGCCATCACGGCGTCGCGCGCTGGGGCGGCGAGTGCCCCGATGCCGACGACGGTCGCTGGAAGGCGCCGCTCCGAGCTGCGTTCGAGCGCCTGGCCGGGGCGATCGACGTGGTGGTTGAGACGGCCCTGGCGGAGGCGCCAGACCGCGATGACCTCCAGGCGGCCCGCGACGCGTACATCGACGTGGTGGCTGGGGCGACGACCGGCGCGGCCTTCGGCGCCGAGCGCTGGCCCGCGGCCGACGATGCGACTCGTGTCCGCCTGCTCGCGCTCCTCGAAGCCGAGCGCTGGCGACTCGCCATGTTCGCCAGTGACGGCTGGTTCTGGGACGACCCGATCCGGCCCGAGACCCGCCAGGTGATGCGCGCGGCGGCGCGGGCCGCCCGGATCGTGGACGGCGCGGTGGGATCCCGACTGGAGCGCCGGCTGCTGGCCGATCTCGCGGTGTTCTCGTCGCCGTCGCGCGGTCTCGACGGTGCGGCGATCTATGCGCTGGCCCTGGCCGACGTCGATCAGCCGCCGCCTCCGCCGTAGCGAAATCGCAACGAATCATTCGCGATCGCTCGGTTGCTCACGCGGCCGAGCCCGGGTGACGATGACCGTGCGGCCCCACCGGCTGCAGGCTCCGGCCACGCTCCGGACGCGCCGACGGCGCGCCACCCCCTGATGCACGCGTGATCTCGAACCTGACCAACAGCCTGAAGACCTGGACCCTGCTCGCGGCCCTCGGTGGGTTGCTCATCGCCGTCGGCGGCCTGCTCGGCGGGCGCGGCGGCCTCGTCATCGCCCTCGTCTTCGCCGTGGCGATGAACGTATTCGTCTACTGGAAGTCCGACAGCCTCGCCCTCCGGGCGAACGGCGCCCGCGAACTCGGCCCCGACGAGCTCCCCCAGGTCCGGTCGATCGTCTACGACCTCGCCGCCCGCGCCGGCCTGCCGATGCCCCGCCTGTACGTGGTCGACCGGCCCGAGCCGAACGCCTTCGCGACCGGGCGCGATCCCGAGCATGCCGCTGTCGCGGTGACGACCGGCATCCTCGACGTCATGAACGAGCGCCAGCTCCGGGGCGTCCTCGCCCACGAGTTGTCCCATGTCAAGAACCGCGACACGCTCGTCGGCACGATCGCGGCCACGATCGGCGGCGCGATCAGCTTCCTCGCCCAGATGGCCCAGTTCCAGATGATCTTCGGCGGCGGGCGGGATGACGAGAACGGTGGTGGCGGCGGGTTCGGGGCGCTGATCGCGATCATCCTCGCCCCGATCGCGGCCCTGATCATCCAGCTCGCGGTGTCCCGCGGTCGGGAGTATGGCGCCGACCAGTCGGGCGCAGCGATCACCGGCGACCCGGAGGGCCTCGCCCAGGCGCTCGAGCAGCTCGATGCGGCGTCCAAGCGCCAGACGGGGCTCCTCGGCCGGATCGGGCAGCGGTTGCCGGGTCGCGGCGGCCAGGCGCCGGCCCCGGCGCCGGCGGCCAACCCGGCGTTCGCCCACCTGTACATCGTCAATCCGTTGTCGGGCCGTGACGTCGGCCGGCTGTTCTCGACGCACCCGCCGATCGAGGAGCGCGTCGCCCGACTCCGCTCGATGGGCCGACGCCCGGCCTTCTGAGACCGCTCCTCCTGCGTGGCCCGATGCGCCTGATCCTCCACGGACATCGGTTCATCACGAACGAGCACGACCCAATCTCCGCCCCGCCGCATTCGTGCCGATTGGCGAATTCGGCAACGCTCGTTCATCGCAACCTGATCCACGCCAGGGATCGGAGCGCGAGCAAGGAGCGCCAGCCACGGCTCGCAGAATCCAACAGCCCGCGGCCTGCGCGCCACGGGCTGTGATGGATGCCGTCGCTAGCGACGGCAGGGTTGGGCGAGGAGAACGACCGGAACGAAGTCCTAGGAGAGGCCGTTCGCCGACGGGTAACGAGGGTCGAGGACAATCGGGCGAGAGTCCGCGCCCCACTGGACGGCGGCGAGGCCGAGGAAGACGATCGAGGCGAAGATCGCGAGAATGAAGAGGTCCATCTGGGTCACCTGACGAATTTGGTACAGTTCACTAGGCCAAACGGATCGTACTTGGACTAGCACACTATGTCAACTGGTACTTCGGACGCCTCCGACGATCCCGTCGGACCGGCCACGACTGCCAAAGAGGTCGATGTCGAGCGGGACTCGGACGTCCCGATCTCCACCCAGATCTACTGGCAGCTCGCCTACCAGATCGACTCCGGTCGGCTCCTGCCGGGAGCCCGTCTCGCACCGGTCCGCGAGATGGGCGCTGCCCTCAGAGTGAACCCCAACACGATCCGCGCGGTCTACCGCCGACTGGCCGACGCCGGCTATGTCACGAGTCGCCATGGGGCCGGGACACATGTCGCGGATCGCCCGCCCCAGCGGCGCGGCGCGGAGGCCCTCGCCGGGATCGTGGCCGAGATGCTCCGCCGGGCCGCCCAGGCAGGCTTCGGGGCCGATGAGGTGGCGGCCGCCGCGTTCGCCGCCGCCACCGAGCGGAAGCGGCCCGGGCCCAAGGTCCAGATCCTGTTCGCCGAGTGCACGAACGCCGACGCGGGCTACGACGCGACGCGCCTCGGCGACGAGTTCCCCGACCTGATCGACGTCGAGGGCGCCCTGCTCGACGACCTGCCCGAGCGCCTCGACCGGTTCCACTACGACCTCGTCGCGACGACGACCTTCCACGCCGACGAGGCCCAGGCACTCGTCCACGGCCGCGTCCCGGTCGTGGCGATGCTCGTCGGCCCGGGCTATCTCGAGCTCGTCCACGAGATCGCGGGCCTTGCGCCGGGCTCGCGGGTGGGCCTGGTGTGCGCGTCGGAGCGCGGCGCCGAGAACATCGCCGAGACGCTGTCCCTGTCCGGGACGACCGGCGTCGAGATCGTGACGGCGACGATCGAGGGCGAGCCCGACCTCGACCTGATCGACCGCACGGCCGACGTGATTCTGCTCTCGCGCGAGGCGATCGCCAACGGGATCGACCAGCGCTTCGACCGTCCCGAGAGGGTCCGGCGCTGGTCGTACGAGTTCGACCCGGCCGGCCTGGAGCTCCTTCGCCGCTCGATCGAGCACGTGATGGCCGTCCGCCGCCGCGAGCCCGTCGCCGCCGGCTGAACAGTCGCGCCAATCCCGGACATCAGACGTCCGCGGGACGTGCCAGACTCGGCGACACATGGAACGCATCCCCTTCCTCGGCGCGACCCTGGCCCGGCTGAGCCTCGACGCGCTGGCCGACCGGACCGGGCCGCTTCAGCCGGCGACGGCGCGCCGGATCGTGGCCCGGTTGAACGCCGAACAGACCGGCGACGCGGCGCCGGCCCGCGGCACCGGCGCGGGTCCCGAGAGCGCGGCCCGCCAACCGCTCCCCGGCGAACTCCTTGCCCTGAGCCTCCTCCACGAGGCGGCCCACCTGGCCATCGTCGAGGCCGCGCGGCGCCGACCCGCGGCCGCGCTCGCCGCCGCGGTCCCGGCTGTCCGCAAATCGCTCGGGACCCGCCAGGCCGATGCCCTCCTGCGCGAGTTCGCCGAGGCCTTCCCGGGTGTCGAGAAGCCCGCCGGGCTCCGCCTCGAGGACCTCCTCCTCGTCCACCTCGCGAACAACAATCCGGCCGCTGCGCCGCTCAAGACCCTCGTCGACGAGGGCGTCCTCCCGGCCGAGACGCTGGCTGCCGCCATCGCGGCCCTCGAGCGCCACCAGGCCTCGCTCCCGATCGATGACGCCGACGGCTCGGGCGGCGCACTCTCGCTCCTCGAGCTCCTGCGCGAGCCCGCCCGTCAGTCGCCGAACTCGCTGACCGGCCAGCTCCGCTACGTCCGCGAGCATTGGGGCTGGCTGCTCGGCGATGCCCTGGCCGGCCTGGCCGAACGGCTCGACATCGCGATCGGCGTCCTGACCGAGGAGGAGCACGGCCTGCACGTCCGGTTCGGGGCCGGTGCCGGCGGCGGAGGAGCGGGCGGCGGCGGTGGCGAGGCGCCCTCGTTCGTCGGCGCCGAGGTCGAAGCGGAACGCTTCTCGACCGACCTCGACTGGATGCCCCGCCTCGTCCTGCTCGCGAAGAGCACGTACGTCTGGCTGGACCAGCTCTCGAAGCAGCACGGCCGCCAGATCCGGACGCTCGACGCGATCCCCGACGAGGAGCTCGCGGCGATCGCCGCCCGGGGAATCACCGGGCTGTGGCTGATCGGGCTGTGGCAGCGTTCCCGGGCGTCGGAGAAGATCAAGCGCTGGCGGGGCAACGAGGACGCGGTCGCCTCGGCCTACTCGCTCGACGACTACCGAATCGCCGACGACCTCGGCGGCGAGGACGCCCTCCACGACCTCCGGACCCGGGCCTGGGCCCATGGGATCCGCATGGCGAGCGACATGGTCCCGAACCACATGGGGCTCGATTCGCGCTGGGTCATCGATCATCCCGAGCGGTTCATCTCGGTTGGCGAGCCGCCGTATCCCGCGTACCGGTTCGAGGGCCGCAACCTCGCCGACGACTCCCGGATCCAGATCCGCCTCGAGGATCACTACTGGGACGACAGCGACGCCGCCGTGGTGTTCGAGCGGCGCGACACGGCGACCGGCGCGCGGAGCTACCTCTACCACGGCAACGACGGGACGAGCTTCCCGTGGAACGACACCGCCCAGCTCGATTTCGCCAAGGCCGAGGTCCGCGATGTCGTCATCCAGACGATCCTCGATGTCGCGCGGCGCTTCCCGGTGATCCGCTTCGACGCCGCGATGGTCCTCGCCAAGAAGCACGTCGAGCGGCTGTGGTATCCGGAGCCGGGCGCCGGCGGGGCGATCCCGTCGCGGGCCGAGCACGCGATTCCGAAGGCCGCGTTCGATGCGCTCATGCCCGAGGAGTTCTGGCGCGAGGTCGTCGACCGGGTCGCCGCGGAGGCGCCGGACACGCTCCTGCTGGCCGAGGCGTTCTGGCTCCTCGAGGGCTACTTCGTCCGGACGCTCGGGATGCATCGCGTCTACAACAGCGCGTTCATGCACATGATCCGGGACGAGGACAACGCCGGCTACCGGAAGGTGATCCGCGAGACGGTCGAGTTCGATCCGGCGATCCTCGGGCGGTACGTCAACTTCCTGACGAACCCCGACGAGGAGACCGCGATCGAGCAGTTCGGGACGGGCGACAAGTATTTCGGGGCGGCGACCCTGCTCGCGACGCTCCCCGGGCTGCCGATGGTGGGCCACGGCCAGGTCGAGGGCTTCACCGAGAAGTACGGAATGGAGTTCCAGCGGGCGCGCCTCGAGGAAACCCCGAATCGTGGGCTGATCGACCACTTCGACGCCCAGATCGTGACGCTCTTCCGCGAGCGGCAGCGGTACGCGGGCTCGACCGACTTCCGGCTGTACGACGTGGTCGCCGACGGCGGCGGGCTCGTCGAGGACGTCTTCGCCTACTCCAACGGGCGCGGCCGGGATCGATCGCTGATCGTCTACCACAACCGATTCGGCGAGGCGGCGGGCTGGATCAAGGATTCCGTGCCGTTCGCGGTCAAGCACGACGACGGATCGAAGACGACGCGCCGCGACGTCCTGGCCGAAGCGCTCGCCCTCCACGGACCCGACGACGGCTGGCTCCGGTTCCGGGACCGGCGCTCAGGGCTCGAGTCCCTGCGCTCGGTCGGCGAGGTCCGGGCACGAGGCCTCTTCTTCGCCCTCGGCGCCTACGAGTGCCTCGTCCTCGACGACCTGCGCGAAGTTGTCTCGACCGCCGACGCGCCTTGGGCCGAGCTCGCCGGGCAACTGGGCGGGCGCGGAGTCCTCGCGCTCGACGACGCGCTCGCGGATCTCCGCCTGCGGCCGATTCACGACGCGGTCGCCCGCCTGCTCGCGGCACCGGACGAGGACGTGGCCGCGCGACGGGCGGAGTTGCTGGCGGCTGCGGGCATCGAAACCGAGCCCACCCCCGGGGCTCGCTCGGCTCGGGCGGCCGGCTCGGCGACGCGCACCGCGGCCACTCCGAAGCGCACGCCGGCCCGTCCTGCGGGCCTGACCCCGCACGTGGATCCCGCCGCTCGGGCCGCAGCGCGCCTCCGCCCCTTCGACTCGGCCCGCTTCGAGTCCCTCCGGGTCGCCGGCGCCCTGCGCGCGGCCGAGCTCGATCCCGACGCCGTCGATCGGACAAGAGTCGGCGTGGCGATCGACCTTCCGTCGGCGACGACGGACGGTGCGGCACTCGCGGCCTCATGGCTGGCGGACCCCGTCGCTGCCGCGTTCCTCGGGGTCCACGACGCGGACGGCGCGACCTGGCTCGCCCGGAGTCGATGGGTCGAGCTCGTCGATCTCGCGGCGGCGATCGATCAGCTGGTCGGTGCGCCCGAAGGGGCCGCCCGGACGGCTCGGATCGCCCACCTCCGGACCGCTGCCGAACGCGCCGATGACCGGGTGTCTGCCATCCCCGGCGCCGCGACGGCGATCAGTCCAGGAGCAATCGCCGGAGCAGGGGCATCGGCGGCGCCCCGTGGACGAGGCAGAACTCGAGGTGCGCGCGGTACGTGAACCCGGGCGTCTGGCCGTAGCCGCCGACGACGCGCGGCTGGGCCACCGCGTCGGCGCCGCGTGGATCGCCGGACGCGGCCGCCGCCCGCCGCCGGACCTCGTGCTCGAGGTCCCAGAACGCGAGCGATCCGACGAAGTAGGTCGACAGCTGGGTCGATGACAGGCGCGCCCGATTGAATTTCGCCCGGGCCTCGGCCTCCTCCTGGAACCCGCCCTCGACCATCAGCGACACGGCGGCGTCCTCGGTCATCCCCGCGGTGTGGATCCCGACGTCGATCAGGGCGTTGGTGACCGATCGCAAGTAGAACTTCCAATGGGTCAGGAGGAGGGCCGGATCGTGCGCCTGGTAGCCGGCATCGACCATCACCTGGGTCGCGTAGACCGCCCAGCCCTCGGCGTAGACCCCGCTCCAGAAGATCGCCCGCGCGAGCGAGCCGCTCCGGTTGGCATATACGCCCTGGAGGTAATGGCCGGGCACCGCCTCGTGGATCGTGAGCAGCCGGAGCATCCGGTCGTTGTCCTCGCGCAGGCTCGACTCGACCGCGTCGTCTGTCGCGTCGTCGGGCATCGGGGTGATCGAGAAGATCGCCTTCTGGCCGCGCTCGAGCGGTCCCGGCGACATGAGCATCGCCCCGCCGAAGGCCCGCATGAACACGGGCGTCCACCCGATCTCGAGCGGCTCGGCGACCAGGCCGATCAGGTCACGGTCGCGGCAGAACGCCTCGATCCCGGCCAGCTCGGCCCGGCAGAAGTCGAGCAGCTGGTGGGCCTCCGGGTGCTCGACCGCGATCGCGTCGAGGACGGCCCGGACGACCTCGGCGTCGTCGTCGGGGACGGCGCGGCCGTGAAGCCAGGTCGGCGCGATGTCGCGGGCGATCCGGATCATCTCGGCGCGGACCGCGGCGTACTCGCCCTCAGCCCGACTGCGGATCCGATCCGGCGTCATCGCCGGGTCCTTCATCGTGTGGCCCATCTTCGTGGCGAACAGGTCCGGGCCGAGGCGGCCCTCGCCGGCACTGGCGGGCAGGACCACGTCGCGGAGATGCGCCTCGGCCGCCGCAAGGCCGTCGGCGGCCACGGCGCGCGCCGCCCGCAGGCGCGGCAGGATCGCCGCGACCGCGTCGTCCGCGACCGCGGCCGCCTCGCCGGTCGCGATCGCCTCGTCGACCAGGCCGATCAGACCCGGCCACTGCTCGAGCGCCTTTTCCGTGTGGAACCGATCGACCGGCCGGCCCGGCGCGCCGACGAGCGTCTCGCGGGCGGCGTCGAGGACCGCGGGCAGGCGCTCGGCGCGGGCGGCGAGCGACGTCAGCCGGTCGGCGAGCGGCGCGAACTCCCGGGCGATCAGCCCGAAGAACCCCTCGCCGATCAGGTAGACCCATGCCATCGGGCTCCAGGCATCCTCGAGCAACTCCGTCTCGCCGAAGCGCATCGCCCCGAGCACGCCGAGGATCACGTCGCGATCGACCTGCTCATCGAGGGTCAGGCTCCCGTCGGTGACGGCCGCGAGTCGGTCGGTCCAGCCGTCGATGAACGCGAGCCGGTCCGGGCCGCCGGCCGCCGAGAGGTCGGGCCAGCGATCGTCGTGGTCGTGCATCCCGGCACCGGTCGCCGAGATCGGATCGAAGGCGAAGTACGCTGCGAAGAAGGCATCGACGTGCGCGGCGAACTCGGTCACGGGCAGGTCCTCCGGGTGGCGCGGGCGGCTCGACGGCGCATCTCCGGCGCGAGCGGATGGGCGTCGAGTCTACCCGGAGCGTCTACCATCGGCGCTCATGAACGCCCCGCGTCGCCTCGAACCCGTCACCCTCGAGGGACGGCGTGTCCGGCTCGCCCCGCTCGAGCTCGAACACGTCCCGGCCCTCGCCGAGGTCGCCCTGGCGCCGGCGCTCTGGCAGTGGACCCTCGCCCGCCCGACCGACGAAGCCGGTCTGCGCGCGTGGGCCGAGGCGGCGATCGCCGGTCGCGACGCCGGCACCGAGCTGCCGTTCGTGACCCTCGAGGCCGACACCGGACGCCCGATCGGCAGCAGCCGCTACCTGAACATCGTGCTGGAGCACCGCCGGCTCGAGATCGGCTGGACGTGGGTCGCCCCGCCGTGGCAGCGGACCGGGGCCAATCGCGAGGCGAAGCTCCTGATGCTGAGCCACGCATTCGACACGCTCGGCTGCCGGCGGGTTGAATTCAAGACGGATTCGCGCAATGAACCGTCGCGGACGGCGCTGCTCGGGATCGGGGCGCAGTTCGAGGGGATCTTCCGGAACCACATGGTCATGCCCGAGGGCCCGATGCGCCACTCGGCGTACTACAGCCTGATCGACGACGAGTGGCCCGCGGTCAAGGCCCGTCTGGAGGCGTCGCTCGCCCGCTGAACTCATCTGCGATGATCGGCGCGCCGGATCCGGAGCGGATCGCCCGGCCCGCAACGCGATCGATCGGAGGGTCCCGTGGTCGAGCTCATCGTCAAGATCCTGGTCAACGCCGCCGCCCTGTTCGTGGCCGTCACGATCCTGCCGGCCACGCTGCTGTCGTTCAACTACGGCAACGACTGGTGGAAGCTGCTCGCGGTCGCGATCGTCTTCGCCCTTGTCAACAGCTACATCAAGCCGATCGTGAAGGCGCTCTCGATCCCGATCTCGCTGATGACGATGGGCCTGATCGCCTTCGTGATCAATGCAGCGATGCTCCTGGTCGTCGCCTTCGTGTCCGGCCAGCTGAAGCTCGGCTTCAAGGTCGGCGACTACCCGCCCGACCTGCTCTCGCCGGACACGATCGTCGGCGCGATCGTGGCGGCCGTCATCATCAGCGTCGTCTCGACCGTCGCGAGCATCGCCCTCTCGCCGCGGAAGCTCGTCTAGGCGGTGCCCCGGCCGACCAGCGCCGGTGCGCCCGACGCCGAGGTCGATCGCCTGCCGGTCATCGCCGGCGCGCTGCGTGAGGCGGCGCGCAGGTTCGGGACGCCGCTCTACGTGACTGACGAGGCCACGGTCCGAGCGGCGACCGCCGAGCTGACCGCCGCCTTCCCCGATCCGTGGATCCGCCAGTACTCGGTCAAGGCCAACGATGTGGCCGCGGTCGTGGCCCTCGTGACCTCGCCGGGCGCGGGCGGGGGACGCACGAACGGAGCCGCCGGATCGGCGCCGCTCGGCGCGAACGTCGTGTCCCGGGGTGAATGGGCCGTGGCCCGGGCGGCCGGCCTGCCCAACGCGCGGATCACGCTCGAGGGAGTCGGCAAGACCGACGCCGACCTCGCCGCAGCCGTGCGCGCCGCGGCGACCGGCGATCCGCTGGCGTGGACCGCGATCGAGTCGGCCGACGAAGCCGGGGCACTCCTCGACCGGGCGCGCCGGGCAGGCCTCGGGCGGGCGGGCCGGCCGGCCCTCGACGTCCTCGTCCGGCTCAACCCGGACGTGACACCGGAGACCCAGGCGGTCCTCGCGGTCGGGGCCGGCGGATCGAAGTTCGGGATGACCGAGACCGAGCTGACCGCGGTCGTCGAGCGGCTGGCCGCCGGCGGTGGCGCGGTCAGGCCGCGCGGGATCCACCTCCACGTCGGGTCGCAGCTCGGTGCGGTGGACGCCTGGCGCGACGCGGTCCGGCGTGGCCTCGCCCTCCTCGGGCTGCTCCGGGGCGGGCTGCCCGACGTGGACACGCTGGACGTCGGTGGCGGGTTCGCGGTCCCGCCACTCGGCGAGCCGGGCCCGCGACCGGCACGGTTCGCCCGTGAGCTGCCTGCGCTCATCGACGCGATCCCGGCCGACCGCCGACCCGTCCGCCTGGCGATCGAGCCCGGCCGGTTCCTCGTCGCCCGGTCCGGCTGGCTCGTCGGGCGCGTGCTCCATGTCCGCGAACGGGGCGGGGTCCAGGTCGTGCTCGACACGGGCATGACCGAGCTGATCCGGCCGGCGCTGTATGGCGGCCGTCACCCGATCGTGGCCCTGACCTCGCTCGGCCGGCCGGTGGAGCATGGCGCGGCGACGTCGGCCCGGGCGTCGGGGAGCCCTCTGCCCGCCATCCCGAGCCCAGCCGCCGGCCCCGCCTTCGAGCCGCCGCGGACGATCGACGGCCGGCCGCTCGCCGTCGCTCCCGAGCGCTCCGACCTGACCGCCGTCCATGGCCCGATCTGCGAGTCGACCGATGAGCTCGGCGACCACGACCTGCCGCCGCTCCGGCGCGGCGACCTCGTCGCGATCCGCGATGCCGGCGCCTACGCCGCCTCGCTGTCCTCGACCTACAACGGACGGCCGCGCCCTCCACAGGTGATCCTCGGCGTGGACGGCCGCCTGATCCTCGCCCGACGCCGCGCTACGCTTCGGCCGTGAAGCCCGCTGCGTTCGTCGTCCGACTCGCCGCCGTCGTCGCTGCGGTCCTCGTCGCCATCGCCTCCCCGGTCACGGCCGGCGCGGCGGGCGAGACCCCGATCAGGATCCCCGATCAGGCGGTGTACGACCTCGCGCCGGCGTTCGATCTCCAGGCCGAGCGGACCGCCGAAAGCCTCGCCGACGCCATCCGGACGACGGGCGCCGCGGACGTGGTCGTCGTCAGCGAGACGGTCGCCGACGGGTTCACAGCCGAGGATGCCGTCGTCCGCGCGACGGCCCTGCGAGTGGCGATGAAGGTCGGCGGCGACTTCACGGCCGGCGGGCTCCTGGTGTACTTCGGGGTCGCGCCGGACGGCTGCTCGGCCCGGGTCCGCCTGTCGGCCGACGACACGTTCAGTGGGGAGACCCTGTCGACCGACCAGGCCGCCGCGATCGTCAGCCGAGACATCGATCCCCTCGTCGCGTCGTGTGACCTCGATCACGCCCTCCTGGTCGGGATGGGCCGGATCGCGACGGCCGCGCTCGGCGGCGGGATCGGCGTGCCCGGCGGTGCCGATCCAACGCCAATCCCCGGCTCGGACGCCGGTCCGCCGTTCCCGAATCCCGTGGACGGCGTCGCGGTCTACGACCACGCCGGGATCTTCCGGCCGGCCACGATCGCCGGGGTCGAGACCCAGATCGACGCGATCGAGCAGCGGACCGGCGCCGAGATCGCGATCTACTCCCAGGTCGTCGAGAGCGGCCGCTCGACCGAGGAGGCCAATCGCGATGCGCGCGCCCTGATGGACCAGTGGGGTGTGGGTCGGAAGGGCTTCGACGACGGCCTCGTGATCCTGTTCGACATGGATCCCGACCTCGAGCACGGCCAGGTGATCCTGTACGGCGGCCCGGGCTTCCGCGCCACGTTCCTCGACAACGAAGCGAAGCAACGGATCTTCGACGACGACATGCTGCCCCGCCTGCGCGGCGGCGACTTCGACGGCGCCCTGCTCATCGCGATGGAGCGGGTCGACGCGGCGGCCACGCCCGAGCACGCGGCGACGCTCGAGCAAGCGCGCCAGATCAACGCCGTGATCGGGCTGATCGGCGCGCCCCTCGTCGGGCTCGGGCTCATCGGCGCCGCCCTGTGGTCGTGGCTCCGGTTCGGGCGCGACCCGGTCTACCTCGACGACCCGTCGATCCACATGGCCGGCCCGCCCGAGGCGCTGACCCCGGCGGCCGCGGTGTTCGTTCTCGCCGGCGCCTCGTCGCGCCGCGCGCTGACGACTGCGCTCCTCGATATCGCCAGTCGAGGCGCGATCGCGTTCCGCGAGGAATCGCACCTGCTCGGACTCCAGAAGAAGGTCGGGATCGCGACGACCCCGGGGGAGGTCGATCCACAAACACGGGCCCGCCAGCTCCGCAACGACGCCCGCAAGCTCGGACCGGCGGAACGCCTGATCGAGGCCCAGGTCATCGCGCTCGGAGGGCACGGCGACGGGTACATCGAGCCCGACAAGCTGCTGGAGTTGGGTTCGTCGGTACCCGCCTTCGA